>DAIPLL010000137.1:0-3524 GCA_036769265.1 Kapaibacterium sp. (SeqCode) | reverse complement strand
GAGCGATAGGAAGAATTCGCGAGAATTAAATTTAAAATCGATTGCTCCTGAAATTGAAGAAATTTCTTTTGCTCTGATTAAAAGAGAGACAATTCCAATCAAGAAGAACACAATAAGCGAAATTATTAGAAGCGAGTAAATAAATTTGCCTGGCTCGCCAAAGGAATGCACCGAGATGTCTCCCAACACACCACTTCGTGTTAAGAAAGTAGCGAAAAGAACAAGCATAAAAGCAAGGATCGACAGCACGAAATTAGTTCGGACAAGCCCCTTTGTGCGTCTTTGTACAAGCATTGTATGGACGAGCGCAACAGCTACAAGCCAAGGCAAAAGTGATGCGTTTTCCACGGGATCCCAGCCCCAGAAGCCACCCCAGCCGAGCACCTCGTATGCCCAGAAGCCACCAAGCATAATACCGAGTCCGAGCACACCAGTTGCAGCGAGAGTCCATGGGAGCGAGATATCTATCCAGCGATGATATTCGCGACGCCAAAGCCCAGCAACAGCGAAAACGAACGGTATGGACATCATTGCATAACCAGCAAAGACGATTGGCGGATGAATTGCATTCCAGTAATTTTGCAATATTGGATTAAGTCCGCGTCCGTTTGGTGGAGTAAATCCGACGGGCGTTCCACTATCGGCAAAAGCTTCCCATATATATTCGAATGGGCTTTTCGATATGAGCATAAGGGCAAGAAATACAATAACAAGCGAGTAAAGCCCCATAACTAATTCTTGGTAACCGTGTTTTTTTGCGTAAGGCTGAACAAAAAAGCCTAAGGCAGCCATCATCAAAGCCCAGAGCAGTATTGAGCCTTCCTGTCCTGAGTAGAATGAAGTTATAAGCAATCCGAGAGGTAATTCTTTTGATGAATACGACCAGATGTAGTAGTATTGGAAATTATAAGAAAGTATGTTCGAAAGAAGAAATGCAGATGCAAAGACAATTGCGGCAAATAATGCCCAATAGGATATTTCCGCAATTTTTATGTATTTTTTATTTTTTAATGCTAAAAAATAAAAAAGGGTTGAAACAGTAGAAAATATAAGTGCAATATAAATTGATAATTTACCTATCATAAAAAACCTTTATGTTTAATAATTACTTTTGTAAATTTCCTTCGTATTTGCTTGGGCACTTTGTAAGAACTTCTTTTGCAATGAAACGCTCACCAACGAATTTTCCTTTTACAACGACCATTGGTGCAATATCAAAATTATTTGGTTTGCCACCGTGATAAAGCACTTCGGCAATCCCATTTTTTTCATCTTTGAGATGGAAAACGAACTCGTTTTTTTGGCTATCGTAATTATACGGCATTTCTTTTATCCAAGAGCCGATTATTTGCACAGTTTTGCCTTCTTTGCGAGCAGTTGCAAAGTCGGAGTATTCAATTTTGCTTGTATCAAACGAATAAATTGCAAGCACTATGAACGCTAATCCTGCAATTATACCTATTAGATATTTTTTTTTCATTTTTAGCTCGATTAAATTTATAAACACATACAGTATTTCGAAAATAACAAAATTAATTTAAAAAAAGTAATATTTTTGGTAACCTTAATATTATTGATGTAAAAATACACAAGGTAAAATTATAGTAAAAGTTGTGCCCACACCAATTTGACTATCTACGTTTATTAACCCATTTAACTTATCGACTGCATTTTTTACAATGTGAAGCCCCAGACCTGAACCCTGAGTGCCAGAAGCATTTTCGCCACGATAAAATGGGTTGAATAGATGCTTTAAATCTTGCTCTGGGATACCATAACCATTATCTTTTATGATTATTTCTAGTCTATTGTCTTCATTAAGTGAAATGTTGGTATAAATATCTGTATAAGCGGGCGTATATAGCATAGCGTTACTAAGCAAATTATTAAAAATTGATTTCATCAAGTTCTCATCTGAAATTACATTGTAATTTTTTAAATTTATAGAGATATGGAATTTATGTTCATTTTGATCGATAGCTTTCAAGTCATCGACAATTTTTTCTAAAAGCTTTTTAATATCGAAAGGAACGAAATGACGCTCGTCGGCAAAATCCTTTTCATCGAGCTGGCCAGTAGTGAGAACATTATCGAGCAGATGGGACATTTGCCGAGCAGATAAACGAATTCTCTCAATGTGTTTGGCTATTGTTTGAATGTCGTTTTTGGATAGGGCAAGTTCCATAAGGAAAATAGAGGTCAGCACAACAGTCAGAGGCGAACGATATTCTTGCGAGATAACGCTAAGGAACTTAGCGCGAAGTTCGCTAAATTCTTTTTCTCTTGTGTAGGCTTCTTGCAATTCTTCTTTTGCTTTGCGAAGCTCGTCGAGAGCATCTTCAAGTTCGGCAGTGCGAAGTCGGACACGTTCTTCGAGTTCAGAATTTAATTTTTTAAGTTCTATTTCGTTTTGTTCGTTAATAATAGCAGCGGCATAAATTTTAGCTGCAATTTTGAATGCATCGATTTCCTGTGGTATCCAATTATGTACTGTTTCTATACTTCTTATTAGGAAAAAGCCCCAAAATTGATTGTATGGAATAATAGGAATAATAGTCAGCGATTTATAATTCATATCTTGTAAACATTTTAAAGAATTTGCAAAAAAATCAGCTTGATTTATGACAACAACATCACCTGAATAAAGTTTATTCAACACATCTTCATCAAATTCAAACGAATATTCTTTATCAGTTTCAAAACAAATATTTTCTTTAAAATTTTCGATAACTGAGTAGTTTAGACATATTGCACTGAATTTTTCTTTTTCGATTACATTAATTATTTGGAAAAAATATACAACAGATGAATCTGTAATGTGAATCAGCTTGTCCAAACTTACTTTGATTTTGCTGCGCCAGTTTGTGTCAATCAGGAATTGCTCAGCGGCTTGGCTGATAGCTTCAAGGATTTCATCGCGACGGGAAATAATTTTCTGGTAACGCTTTTTAGCTGTGATATCATGGACGATGCCGATAAAATAGTGGAAATTACAGGGTTCGTTTAATGAAATAGTATCAATAAGGGCATTTATTAATTCACCATTCTTTTTAATGGCTTGGATTTCGAAAGAATTGGATATTTTCTTTCCATTTAATGCTTCAATTGCTTGTTGGCGAACTGTTTCGCGGGATAGTTCATCCAAAATCGAGAAGTAATCGAACGCTGGCGAAAGTATTTCATCTCGGTTGTAGCCGATTAATTTACAAAAGCTGTTGTTCACAAATAAAAATTTATGGTCTTTCATTACAAAAATTGGGCTTGAGGTATTTTCCAACAAAGTGTGGTATTTTTCTTCGCTGCTGCGGAGCTTTTTCTTAATAATATGTCGGTTTAAATCTATAGCAAAAATACTTGCAATTCTTGATATTATTGTTAAATCGTAATTTGTAAATTTTGGATCCTTATTTGCTAAGAAAATAAATCCAAAGTTTGAATTAAAAATACTAATCGGCACAAAAAGATAATTTTCGACAGTTACTATCGATGTATTTAATTTGATTGAAATAGGTTTTTCGAAATTT
>DAIPLL010000136.1:0-3528 GCA_036769265.1 Kapaibacterium sp. (SeqCode) | reverse complement strand
GCGATACAACTAAATTTACGTTTTTGTTCTTTTTCAAAGCGTGTGCTATTGCATGTTCACGCCCACCACTGCCGATTAATAGTATATTCATAAAATTTCTATGATTGATTTTAATAAAAAAGTAAAATAATCAAAAAAAAATTATCTTTCAAACAATCAAAGTCGCATACTTAATTGAGAATTTCATTTTACTTTTTCAAAAAACCATATTTATATACCTTTGGTTCAATTTTCTCTGAGAGTATCTTTAACTTATATTTTAAATTTTCGATTAACTGATTGTACTTCTCATCCGAGCTTTTGTTATTCATTTTACCTTGTTTATTCCTTCCCTGAAAATATTCCCTTATATCATACAAGGATGCATTAACATTCACATTTGGCTTACTTTGATAATATTTCCAAAGCTTAAGCCCAGCATCAAAAACTGCCTGCGACTCTGATGAGAAAACTAGTGGCTCATCTTTTCCATTTTTGTTTGTTTGAGATTTTGCAAAAAGATTTGTGTTTGAGTAATTGTGAAGAATTTTTCCTCTCAGAAAGTCCGTCATAAAGTGGCTGTCGAATTTCTCACGAGCATTGACCTGTTCTTCGGTAAAAGGTATCCAGTGGTTAATACCTTCTTTGCTCGATATGCGATTTTGCCCGTGAAACAAAGTAAAAGCAAGGCAATCGTTCTGAAATTCAGTGTCGGATATCCAACCGTTGTTGGGATATAAAAATTGGTCTCGGTCGTTAAGCCAATTGGCTGGTATGCAGTGATAAACAGTAAAATATATACACTGAATATGCAAATTTAAAGGAGTAATTAACGAAGTATGGTCTTTATTGTCGAAATAGCTAATATAAACACCTCTTGTGCTTTGGAAATCATTTCTACCGTGATGCATCACTCCAAGTTTATTTAAGCTATCATTATTGTAATATTCACTTAGCCATTGATTTATTCTTTTCAACCCGTTATAATCGAATATAGATTTGGTTGAAATCATTTCTCCTTTGTCATTATATACATCAAAATCAAAATCGGAAAATTTTTGTTTAATACTTGTATTCCAAATTTTAAAGCCAACTGGGAAATTGCCATTAACATTATCAAATGTGTATGCTGGAACAAGGAAGCCTTTTTCTAATTTTGCAAGGAAATTCTGACGAAATGTAAAAGAATCTAAACCTGTTAAATGTTTAATTTTAGAAAATTCAGCAATAAGGCAACCATTTATTTTGATATAAATATGCCATAAAAATTGTATAAAAATTTCGTTACTTGCCTTTTTTAAATCCTTGTAATATTTTTCAGCAACGGAAGTTTTTTTCACACCAATTTTATTTTGGCTGGACGTTTTACTACCAGCTTCAGTATATCGTTAAAGATAGCTTTTTTACTTGTGAAAAGTCCGGTTTCGTCAAATTTTCTATCCAACTCGTAATGGTCTTTCGATAGCAAAACGAATAATTTATCTTTTAGAGTAACGTTATCTTGTGAAAGCAAATCTGCAAGATAGAAATCACCATCAATTATTCCTTGCTTTTTGGCAATATCCCAATCAACAGCAATTGTTGGTTTAACCACCTGAAACCATTTGTTATAAATCACAATAAAGTTGTTTTTATCGATTTGTGTTTTTGTAATGCCATAACGTCCTTGAACAAAGTTTTCTTTAATAAACTTTTTGAGTTCTTGGTTATCTTTTTCATACCAGAAAAGCAGGGCACTACTGGAGATAATTTCTTTAACTTTATCATAAATCAGCTTAAATTCTTTTGTTTCGTAATTCGAAGGTGCTACATTCCAGTTAAAATCATTTATATAGAACACATCCTGAATATCATTATAAGGGATAAATGCAATTTTTTCAGCATCAAAAGCTCCTAAGAATGCAGGTGGTAAATGTTTATCAAAAGTTCTTGCCCTACCGATAGTAAGTACAAGTTGAACAATTGATTTGTAAATGTCTGATGATCCTCTTTTTGCTTCAGCCCAAAAAAGAGATGTTTCATCGGATGATTTTTTGCTTTGATATAGTGAAACGCAGAAATCGACATCACCTAATATTTTAGTGCAATCATAATTCCAAAAAAAATCTTCGGCAATTTTGTTTTTTAGCTCTTCTTCTCTGAAATTTTGGTATTTCATAGGGAACGAAACGTTTAATTTTGAGACTATATAAATATTTTGATAAAATTTAATTTAAAATCAAATTAAAAAGTTATTTTACATCCAATTCCACCATTCGAGTTTTAATTCTGGGAAAATACTGTTACGCTTTTCAGTTTCTTCTAAAAAAGAAAGCTCGTCCTCACTTAAATTTGCAGATTCGGAGACTTTTTCGAACAGATCGCAAAGCCTATTGAAATCGGAATTATGGAAGAAGAATCGGCTTTCTGCGTAATCTTTGGCGCTTTTAGTGTAGATAAGGAATTGCCAATCGGATGAGTGGAGAAGCATAAGCTCGCGCATAGCTTGGAGGGCAACACGCTTTTGCATATCGTTTAAGCTGTGGATTGGATACCTGTCGAACAAATTTTTAAGGCGAACTTCGTCGTCGTATATGCATTGCCAAGTCCAGACATTCTCAGGATTGCTCCAAACATCGTGATTATTATTGACGCCCCAGGAACCTTCGGGCAAGCCGATAACTTCCTTAGGTTGCAATTTGAAAAGCTGTTCGCTTGCAGTTGCCGCTTTGAGCCAAGGCGAATGACTTAGCCCACGCAGGACGTAACGCAAGAATTCAGGACCTTCGAACCACCAATGCCCGAAAAGTTCAGTATCGAACGGCACGCAAAGAGTTGAAAATTTTCCAGTTTTATTGAAATAATAATTTGAAGTGTTTTCCATATTGTGGATGAAGTGATTTGCTTGTAAATCAAGCTTTTTCCAAACCCAATCGGGATGATATTGAGCTTTATATTGCATATCAGCTTTGACATCGGTAACACGCCAATATCGGAGCATAGAACCAAAGTGTCGCTTGTGGAAGTCCAGATAATCAGGTTCGCCTGGATAGCCAACTTCGCCGCTCCAAACCTGCATTGCAATATCTCTATGGCGAGCAAAGCAGACCGAGGTTCCATATTCAACTTTTTCGCTGGAGCTAACTTCGTAAATGCGAAGTGGCGTTTTATCGAAATTCCAAGGTTCAGGTTGAAAAGCAGGAGAATTGATTGGAACGAAATGTTCAGGATTACCTTGGAATTTACCGATTGGATATGAATTTTCAATAAGTTTCTGATCTATGACAAAGTATTTCAAATTATGGCGTGAGAGGAATTGTTCAATTCCTGGGCGTAGATGCTTTTGGTTGAATGGAGCAACTGGTACAAACGATTGCCATTCATAAGAAGGGCGATAAGCACATTCGGGTAGCCATATACCACGTGGTTCACGTCCAAAATGCTTAATGTAATTATTGACAGCAGCTTCAATTTGAAGATTAATGCTGCGATCGTAACCGAGCAAAGGTAGGTAGCCGTGAGTGGCACCGCAGGTCATTATTTCAATCGCACCGTTGTCTTGTAATATTT
>DAIPLL010000135.1:0-3557 GCA_036769265.1 Kapaibacterium sp. (SeqCode) | reverse complement strand
ATTCAAAATTCATTATTGTTAGACAAAATTGAATCAGATAAATATGTAATTAAAATGGATTTATCGAAAATACTTGAATATGACTCTTTTTTAATTGTTTTGATTAGCGATTTAAAAGAATTCTGCAATGAAAAAGGCTTTAATTTTGAACTGATTGGAACAAACGACACCTTAGAAAACTTTATCAATATTCTTTTGCCCAAAAAGAAAGAAGAACCTGTAACTATACGTCAATCATTTTTAGTAGCTTATTTTTCTAATATAGGTGATATTGTAAAAATTATTTATTCTGATACATTCAAATTAATAGAATTTATCGGTGAACTAACAAAAAATTTCATTGTTTCAATATTTAAACCTAAACTTATTCGGTGGAAGGATTTTCCACACCATTTTATGAATGCAGGTGTAAACGCCGTCCCTATAACAGTGCTTATTGTTTTTCTTATCGGTTTGATTACAGGTTATCAAGGTGCTTTGCAGCTTGCACAATTTGGTGCAGATATTTATATTGCCGATCTTGTTGGTATTTCGATTACTCGCGAGCTTTCACCGCTTATGGTAGCAATAATTGTAGCAGGGCGTAGTGGTTCTGCTTTTGCCGCAGAAATAGGTACAATGAAAGTCACCGAAGAAATTGATGCGTTAACGACTATGGGTTTCGACCGTATGCAATTTCTTGTTTTGCCACGAGTTTTGGCTGTAACATTCGCAATGCCTCTGCTTGTGATTATATGCGATCTTGCTGGAATCATCGGTGGTTTGCTTGCAGGTCTTGCAACGCTCGATATAACTATTTCAAGCTTCTTAGCTCAGCTAAATATTGCACTAAATTATGCAGATGTTTTTAGCGGTATTTTCAAAAGCATTGTTTTCGGGCTTCTAATAGCCACCATCGGATGCTTCCGGGGTTTTCAAGTGCAGGGTGGAGCAGAATCTGTTGGGCGATATACCACTGCAAGTGTTGTTTCGGGAGTATTTTTAGTTATATTAACCGATGCTATTTTTGTCTTTTTATTATCTGCTTTGGGAATATAATTATGAAGCAGGATAAAATTATCGAAGTGCAAAATTTAACTGTTCGTTATGGCGATCGTACAATTTTGGAAAACATCAATTTTCACATAAATCGTGGTGAAATATTTGTTATTGTTGGTGGTTCGGGATGTGGCAAAAGTACCTTGCTCCGGCAATTAATTGGGCTCGAATTGCCAACTTATGGAGATATCTTTTTCGAAGGGATAAATTTCACTTCTGCCGATAAAAAAACTAAAAATAAAATTCTACGTCGGTTTGGTGTGCTTTTTCAATCAAGTGGACTTTTTGCTTCGATGACACTTGCCGAAAATATCGCACTTTTATTAGAAAAATATACAGAATTGCCTGAAGATAAAATCGAAAAAATCATCGAAATGAAATTAGCCGCTGTGGGATTGAGCGGTTATCAGGATTTTTTGCCTTCAGAAATTAGCGGTGGTATGAAAAAACGTGCTGCTTTTGCTCGGTCGATGGCTCTCGATCCAGATGTGCTTTTCTTTGACGAACCTTCGTCGGGGCTCGATCCAATTACTTCAGCTTCGCTCGACGAGCTTATTGTGCAAATCAACAAAGGTCTTGGCACAACTATGGTGATAGTTTCTCACGATTTAGCAAGTATTTTAAACATTGCTCATCGTATTATTATGCTCGATAAATCTCAAAAAGGTATAATTGCAACTGGGACTCCTGATGAGTTGCGAAATTCAAATGATGAGCGTGTCTATAAATTTTTCAATTGAATAGCTTCTTGAAAATTATTTGGAGATATAAATAAGGCTGTGCGTAGTAGTATACTAATCTCTGCATTTCTCATAGTATTGTTTGTAATTACAGGTACTGTTATTATTGTTGTTTTTCTAATTTGGATGGGAGCGACTCAGTTCCTTAAAGAACAAACATTTTACGTTACATATTTTGAAGGTTCCATCGAAGGGCTTGAACCAGGCTCTGCGGTCAAATATCTTGGTGTGCCATGTGGACGAGTGCAAAAAGTTCAAGTTGCACCAGATGGGCGTCTTGTTGAAGTAATTATGAACATTGATGATAAGATAACACTCTCTGATAGTTTACGTGTAAAAGCAGAAATGGCTGGTATTGCCGGCGGCAAGTTTTTACAACTTTTTTTCCCAACCGATCCACAAATGCTTGAAATGCATCCGCAAATAAACTTTAAACCTCCATACACTTATATCAAATCTGCGCCATCTGGTATTGAAGAAATCACTCTTGCTGCACGTGATGTTATGAATAACATTATGAAACTTCAGTTCGGTGAAATTTCTCGAGGAACTATTAATTTTCTCAACGCCTCAACTCGTTTTTTTAACGACCCAGACTTAAAATTAATTGTCGATGAACTTGCTCAATCCAGCACACGTCTGAAAGAAATACTCGAAAAAGCTGACACCTCAAATATTATCTCAAATTTGTCGGCATCATCATATCGATTACAAGAAACTATCGACGAACTAAAAAGCTTTTCGCTTAAGCTAAATCAAGAACTCGATAATATGCAACTTCCTTACTACGTTAGTAAAATTTATGAAAAATACGATACAACTATAACAAATACAAACCGCTCAATCTCAACTCTTACCTATCGAATGCAGTCAATTCTTTTCGGTTTAAACGAAACTTTTGAAGAATTACGTAATACTAACAGAGCTCTACAACGCTCCTTACGTGCTATTACTGATAATCCATCGCAAATATTTTTAAGCGAACCACCACCACCTGAAAAATAAATATGCAAAAGCCAATTTTGCAAAACATTATTGATTATCGCAGCAAAGTATTCCAAGATGCATTTCTTGTAATATTTTTCTTTATTATGGTTTTTATTATATCTTATGCAATTGGATTATACGATTATATAACGAATTTTTTAGATAAAGCAAGAATTAAATGGCTAAATGATTTATTAGTTGCGTTTATTTTTTCATTCATTCCTTTTTTAGCTTTCGCTTTGCGTCGTTATATCGATTTAAAAGAAGAAATTAATAACAGAACAGAGATTCAAAACGATTATAAAAATTATATTAATCAAATGCGTAAAGTATTCGAATCTATGGGCGATTATGTGTTGCAAACTGATGAAAACTTACGTGTCATTTGGGCAAATACAAAAGCAATGGAACAGTTTAATCAACCGATTGGATCAAGTATTCAAAACTTTCTTTTTACAAACGAAGAAAATCTTGCAATTGATAACTATATTCAAAAAGCACTTGAAAAAGGCTCAATAGAACGCGAAATAAAATTCTATCCTGGGCATACTGAAAAAAATAAAGACAAATATCTGGAACATATTGCAATTCCGTTCAAAGATAAAAACGGTGAAATTATTGGAATCACTCTAATTTCACGCGATATAACTGAAAAAATAGAATTTGAAGAATCTCGTAGTCGATTAGCATCAATTGTCGAATCAAGCGAAGACGCAATTTTTGTTGTTTCACTCGATGGTAGCATTCAAAGATGGAATAAGGCAGCAGAGAAAATATTCGGATTCAGAGCAT
>DAIPLL010000022.1:0-14257 GCA_036769265.1 Kapaibacterium sp. (SeqCode) | reverse complement strand
GATGAAATAACCGAATCAAGCAGAAATATATCGAAAATTATTAAAGTAATTGATGAGATTGCATTCCAAACTAATTTGCTTGCACTCAATGCAGCAGTTGAAGCCGCACGTGCAGGACGTCACGGTAAAGGTTTTGCTGTTGTTGCTGAGGAAGTTCGTAATTTAGCGGCACGTTCTGCAGCCGCTGCAAAAGAAACATCTGAACTTATAGAAAACAGTATAAAAGCTGTTGAAAATGGTTCGATGATTGCAATTCGCACTGCCGAATCACTCGATGAGATTCGTAACAGCTCGACAAAAGTAGCCGATATTGTTGGAGAGATTGCAACATCATCAAGCGAGCAAGCTATGGCTATATCGCAAATTAACGAGGGACTCTCGCAAATTGATAAAGTAACACAAACTAATACAGCAAGTGCTGAAGAAAGTGCTTCTGCTGCAGAAGAGTTATCTGGGCAGGCTGCACAGCTTAAAGTGATGTTATCCAAATTCAAGCTTAATATTGATAATATTAATTCGGCATACGGTGAGTATGAATCATCAAGATATGTCTCAGGACGCTCTATGGGTAGGTCGCTCCCACACCATGAAACATCAATGCATCAAGATATTTCGCTTGATGATAGCTATAATTACACTGATAACGTTAATCCTTCCGATATTATCAAACTTGACGAGGACGATTTCGGGCGTTATTAATTCTATTAGTTAAAACTACGCAAGGTTTGAAATAAAACGGGGGCATCTAAAATTTAAAATGCCCCCTTTGTTATGAAAATTCTTTGTGCTGTAAATTAATTAATCGATTCAAATACTTTCTTAAAGCAATGCTAAATCATAAAAAAAGTTTAACTCTAAATTCATTAATATAATCTTGCTATTTTCGACTTTAATTTTTAACTTGTATTTAATTAAATTGGAGAATACAATGGCAACTCAAACTAACATCCTTCTCGAAACAGGAACAAACGAACTTGAAATAGTTGAATTTATCATTGAGTTCGTTAATGAGAATGGGGCTAAAAAGGTACAACCTTTTGGTGTTAATGTTGCAAAAGTGCGTGAAATAATACGTATGCCTCAGCTCACAAAACTGCCTAATTTGCCCGATAGTGTTTATGGTGTATTTAATCTTCGCGGAGTTGTTATCCCAGCTTTAGATTTAAGGAAATACTTATATAATCTTGAGTTCGAGCCGAAAGACCAAAAAATGATAATAACTGAATTCAATAAATTACGTGTTGGTCTGATTGTCAATGATGTACGTCGTATTCATCGTATTTCATGGACGGACATAGTAACCCCAGATGCAATGCAAGATTTCGATAGCGACAAATCATCAATTGTTGGGATTATACATATCGGTGAAAGTACTATTCTAATGCTCGATATAGAGAAGATCGTTGCTGATATTGACCCTTCGTCTGCAATTGATATAAAACAAAAAGTTGAGAAATTTGAGAAAAAATTGAAAGCTGTCACAGCTGAAGATTCTCCAACCATTCGTAGAATGATAACTGATAGACTTAAAGTTGCTGGCTTCGAAATAGAAGCTTACCACAATGGTGAAGAGGCTTGGAAACGCCTTAAAGAAATCTCAGCTTTAGTGGCAAAAGGTGCTCGCTTAGACGATTACTGCGATGTTGTTATCACTGATATTGAAATGCCAATGATAGATGGATATACTTTAACGAAAATGATCAAGTCTGACCCAATATTGCAACAAATACCAGTTGTAATTTTCTCATCAATTGTCTCGGAAGACATATTGCATAAAGGAAAAGTTGTTGGTGCAAATGCCCAACTTACAAAACCACAAATTGGTGAGTTGCTTTCCACTGTCAGATATTTAATAGAAAATAAATCTTAATTTTATAAAATTAACTGAGCTTTTATGAAAAAATATTTACTGTTGTTGTCATTAATTGGTGTTTCTTTTGTTTTAGTTGCTTTTTTAAATAAGAGCATCCAACCAAAATTTAAATATTCCGATTTCGAAACACCAAAATATTGCGGAACAACTTGCCATCGCGATATCTACAACCAGTGGGCTGCGTCTATGATGTCGCAAGCTTATACTCACGAATGGGATGAGATTGAGTATTTCGAACTTGCTCTACCTCACGCACGCCTTGATGAAAAAGTTGCAGAAGTTGAAGCAGGTTGCAACGGCTGCCACGCACCACTTGCATATTTAACAGGCGATATACCTCCTAAGCCGCCCTCAGCTGGCACACGAGCAAATGAGAGCGTTTCGTGCGAGGTTTGCCATCTTATTTCTGGCTTTGAAGGTGATATACCATACAACTTCAACTACATAATCAAGCCTGGCAAAACAAAGTATAATTCACGTCTTGGCGAGGTTGGTTCCCCTGTTCACAAAATTGAAGTCAATCCGATAATGAAAACTGGTGATTTCTGTGGTATTTGCCACAACGAGAAAAGCCCTTACGGTGTTTGGGTTAAATCTACTCATCTCGAGTGGAAAGAAGGACCCTATGCGAAAGAAAATGTTCATTGCCAAGATTGCCATATGCCACGTGCTCAAAGCATCAAAGCAGCTATGGGCAAAGTTTATTTCGATACAAGACAACACATTTTCGCTGGCGCCCATGACCCTTCGAAAGTTCGAGGAACAATCGAACTCAAAATTTACCCTGACCATAAAGAATGCGAACCTGGCGATAACTTGAAAATAACAGTTACTCTTTATAATCAAAAAACTGGGCACAAATTTCCCACTGGTTCTGTTGAGGACCGCCTTGTTTGGCTCGAACTTGTAGCAATTGACGAAAATGGCACAAAATATCACATACCTGTTGATAAAAAAGGATTTCCTGGTGAAGAATACACAATTTCATCTAAAACTTTTGCTTATCAAGATATGGGTGTGCCACTTAAAGATCCTAATTTCAAAGGCTTGGAGCGCGATGATATCCCCGAAGGTAATCGCATTTATCGTATGCCGTATTTCGATCCGCAAGGACGTATGACTATACAGCAGTGGAACACTGCTTCGCTCGGTGTGGATTATCGTATTGGACCAAGAGAGACTAAAATTGAAACATTTACTTTCCATATACCAGATAAAATTAAATCAAAAGAACTTACTTTTCAAGCAACACTTTATTATCAACTACTTGTAAGTTCCGTAGGCAAATATCTAAAAGTTCCCGAAGAAGAATACCGTCCATTGGTGGTCAATACCGCTTATGCAAAAATTAACATCATTGATTAGGTGAAATATGAAAAAATTAGTCGTTTTCTTTATACTTATTAGCGTTTTTGTAAATTTAAGTTACGAAGCACAAGCTATTCCAGCTTTTGCTCGTCAATACAAATTATCTTGCCAAACATGTCATGCTCCAGCCCCGCGCCTCAAACCATATGGCGATGAGTTCGCAGGCAATGGCTTTAGGTTCAAAGATAGTGAAGCACCACGTTATTTCCTTGAAACAGGAGATGAAAATCTATCTCTGATGCGTGAATTCCCTTTTGGTATGCGCCTTGATTTGAATGCTACATACAATAATGCTAACAAAAAGCAAGGTGATTTTGGAACACCTTATGTTTTGAAAATACTTTCTGGCGGAACCATCGCAAAAGATGTTGCATATTACTTTTATTTCTTTTTTTCAGAACGTGGCAAAGTTGCTGGTATTGAAGATGCTTATATTATGTTCAACGATTTATTCAACATTGACTTAGATTTATATGTGGGACAGTTTCAAGTTCCCGACCCGCTTTTTAAACGTGAACTGCGGCTTACCTTTGATGATTACGAAATTTATCGTACAAAAGTCGGGCTTTCGAAAACAAATCTTACTTACGATCGAGGATTGATGATTACGCTCGGATTAGAAACAGGAACGGACTTTATGTTTGAGATTCTTAATGGGAATGGTATCGGTGAAGCTGATGAACTCAGACTTTTCGATGATGATAAATTCAAAAATTACTTCGCAAGAGTTTCACAGGAAATAAGCGAATGGTTTCGCATTGGTGCTTTTGGATATATTGGCAAAACAAAAATAGGTAATCCATCACTTTCTGTGAACTCGGAATTCAATATGTACGGACCAGATTTAACATTAAGTTACGAAGATAAAGCAGAATTGAATTTGCAGTATCTTTTCAGAGAAGATAAAAATATGATAAAAAATACAACTACATCTGTTCCCAACGATAAAGTTAAAACTCAAGGTGGATTTGCTGAACTTATCATAACACCAGATGGTGATAAAGTAGGACCGTATGGAGCTTTACTTTTAAATTATATTGATAGTGACTACAAAGAGCTAAATAAAAAATCCATAGCTGTTCATCTTGGGCATGCTATTCGTAGAAATTTACGTTTCTTTGTTGAATATTCCTATAACGACACAGAAGAACTCGGTAAGTTCGGTCGTGGTATTGTGGGAATTATGGCTGGTTTTTAGAAAAGCAAGTAAATAAAAAATTTAAACTAATTTGCCATAATTAGAAATTATGGCAAATTTTTATTTTTTGGTATTGATAAAATATGGCTGAAAAATTAAATAAAAAAATAGTCTAATACACTATATCTTTTGCAATTTTTTCTGCTGTTGTTTTATCCATTAAAAGCTCGATTATTTTCAAAGCAAAATCAATCGAAGTGCCAACTCCTCGACTTGTAATGAAACGCTCATGCACAACTACTTTTTCTTCTCGGTATTCATAATCTGCGAGCATTTCTTTAACTGATGGATGGCTTGTTATAGGGCTACCCTTCGGCATAATTTTATGATGTACAAGAATGCTCGGAGCAGCACAAATAGCTGCAATCCAGCCACCACGTTCATAATGCTTTCTAAGAAGCTTTATCAATTTTTCGTCGTTGAGCAAATTGAGTGTTCCAGTACGTCCACCAGGAAGAATTATAATATCATATTCGACATCGCTATTCAGCTTTTCGATAAGTAGGTCGGGAATTATTTTCACACCACGCGAGCATGTTACAATTTCGTTATCGCCTGCTATTTTTACGTGGAAATTAGCTCTTCGCAATAAATCAGCTGGCACAATTGCTTCAATTTCCTCTGTGCCTTGGGCTATTGTGATTAATGCTGTTCTACTCATACTGCTATATCAAAAAATATTACAACACACAAATATACAAAAATAGACGGAGCAACAAACAAAATACTGTCGAATCGATCGAGCGCCCCACCGTGACCGGGTAACAGATTTGAACTATCTTTCACGCCAACATCACGTTTTAGCATTGACTCAGCTAAATCACCATATTGTCCCAATATGCCAACGATTACACCGCCAGCAATGAAATGAATAATAGAAATTTCAGGCAAAAAGATTTTCCCTAAGATTACAAATGAAGCAATTGCAAAAATAAAGCCGGCAATTGCACCTTCAATTGTTTTTTTAGGGCTAATTCTCTCGAATAATTTATGCCGCCCGGTTGCTTTGCCTATAAAATACGCCGCACTATCGCAAATCCAAATGGAGCCGAGAATGGTGATAACGAAATAAGCCCAGCGTTCTGGTGAAATTGCAAGCAATTTTTTTAGCAACATAAATTGGTTGCCCATTGCTTGTGATTTAACATAAAGATCAAACATCATTAAAAAATGATTAAACTCGCGCAAAATATAAAAGGTTATAAAAAACATTGAAATATATGAAAGTCCAAAAATAGTTATTGCGATATTTGCAATTTTTTTCTCATTTTTTGAATACATTTCGATAATTAAAGTAACAATAACAAATACTAAATATATTAAAATTGCCAAAACGAAAGGACTTAGTTTAGCTAAATTATTAAACTGAATAAAAAAAACAGTCTGCAAAATAATTCCAAAGGTTGCTGCACTCGATTTATGTGGAGAGTACCCTTGTTTTTCCGCAAGAGTATAAAGCTCTATCAGTGAAACCATAGATAATGCCGAGATTGCTAAGAAAAACGGAAAACCACCAAAAATAATTATGACTAATGCAAGTGGTATTCCAATTACTGCAACGATAATTCTTTTACTAAGTTCATTCATAATCTTTTCTCAAAGAATAAAGTTGAAAACGATAAATATATATCGATAAAAGCAAAACAAATAAAAAATTTAATAAATTTCAAACGTTTATAAACTGTAATTTATTGAAAATTTATTGAAAAGTAACAATAAATACTTAAATTTGTTAAATTTTTTCATTTTATCGAGGAAAAAAATGAAGGAAGAGCTAATTCAAAGTTTTATAAAGGAAATTGAGTTATTTAAAGATTTAACAGAAGATGAAATTGCTTTAATTGCATCCCAAGCAGAAGTGAGAAATCTTAAAAAAGGCGAGCTTTTATTTGAGGAAAACATACCTCGTACACATTTATATATGATTGCAGAAGGTGAAATTGAATTATACAAAAAAACACATTTTAATAAAGAAAAAACACTAACTATTTTTGGCAAATATGATTTTCTCGGTGAAGGCGCTTTGATGGATGATTATCCACATTCAACATCAGCTCGTGCAGCACGCGATAGCAAAATCATCCAACTGCACCGTGAAAAAATTAATGAGTTAATGCAATCCCAAGCACAGCTTGTTGTAAAAATTCTCTCCCGAGTAGCCAGAGTTATATCACGTCGTATGCGGCAAACAACAAATCAAGTAGCTGGTGTTGCAGCTCAATATATTTCTGGGCGTACTCGTCGCGAGCATGATTTGCTTGGTTGGAGGGATGTACCTTACGAATTTTACTATGGTATTCAAACACTGCGGGCATTCGAAAATTTCAACATTACAGGTGTTGCAATTTCCCATTATCCATTGCTAATTAAAGCTCTTGCCCAAGTAAAACTTGCAGCTGCAAAAGCCAATTTTGCTTTGGGGCTGCTCCCACCAAAAATGGCAGAAGCAATCTTCGAAGCTTGCGAGGAAATCATTCATGGAAAGTGGCACACACATTTTATTGTCGATGTCATTCAAGGTGGGGCTGGTACATCTACCAATATGAACGCTAACGAAGTAATTGCAAACCGTGCTCTTGAAATTATGGGTTACGAGCGTGGCGATTATGAAAAGTGTCATCCAAATAATCATATAAATTTATCGCAATCGACAAATGACGCATATCCTACTGCTCTCAATATTGCAATAATTTATGAAAGCCAAAATTTAATAGCAGTATTAAAAGAACTTATTGCTTCTTTCCGAAAAAAATCACAAGAATTTGCAAACGTTATTAAAATGGGACGAACACAATTGCAGGATGCAGTCCCAATGACACTCGGGCAAGAGTTTGGTGCCTTTGCGGATACTTTAGAAGAAGAAATCCAGCGTCTTGAATCAAATGCCCGCCTGCTACTTGAAGTAAATATGGGCGGCACTGCTATTGGTACTGGTATAAATGCAGACCCAAAATTTAGAGAACTTGTTATTCAATACTTATGGGAAATTACTGGCTTGCCAGTAAAATCTGCTTCAAACTTAGTTGAAGCAACACAAGATACAGGAGCTTTTGTGATTTTTTCATCTGCTGTTAAACGCCTTGCTGTAAAGCTTTCAAAAATATGTAACGATTTGCGATTGCTTAGCTCGGGTCCTCGTGCTGGACTTAACGAGATAAACTTGCCACCAATGCAACCAGGTTCATCAATCATGCCCGGTAAAGTAAATCCTGTAATCCCAGAAGTTGTTAACCAAATTGCCTTTAAAGTGATTGGCAACGATTTAACAGTTACGCTCGCCGCTGAAGCTGGTCAATTGCAACTTAATGTAATGGAGCCAGTTATTGCTCAAAGCATTTTTGAATCCATAGAAATGCTTATTAACGGTATGCAAACTTTGAAGCATCGCTGCATTGATGGTATTACTGCAAATGTTGAAAAATGCCGTTCTTATGTTGAAAATAGTATCGGACTTGTAACTGCTCTAAATCCATACATCGGTTATGAAGCAAGTTCAGCTTTGGCAAAAGAAGCATTGGAAACAAATCGTGGTATTTACGAACTTGTGCTCGAGAAAAATTTGCTCACAAAAGAGCAACTTGATGAAATTCTCTCACCTGAAAATATGATTGAGCCTAAGCCTTTGAAAATAAAATAAGAAAACAAATTATTTAAATTTAAAAAAAGTGGCTGCCTCTTTCGAGATAGCCACTTTTTTTCACACTTTGTGATGCTTAATCTTTGATAAACATCTTGTGGTAAGAGCTATTGTCTTCAAAAATTATTTGTAAATAATATGTTGCTTTAGGTAAGTGGCTTATATCAATTGAACAAGTTGTTTTGTAATTACCGTGTTGTGATAAAACCTTTTCACCTACAAAATTATAAACATTAATTGTACAGTTGCCCAAAATATTTTGGGAAGATATATTCAAGTAATGTGTTGTAGGATTTGGAGTAAGAAATATATTTTGATTTTTCGATACTTCTGGAACGCTTACAAAACCGCTTCGTAGAGCAATAGTGTGAGACTCGCCAGTTGCTAACATAATCCAATCTGAAAACATATCTATGAGTTGAGGAGTATTTTTATCTTCTTTTGTACCATCACCGAGCTGACCATATTGGTTTTGTCCCCAAGCGTAAAGTTTTCCATTTTTCTTTATAGCAAATGAGAAATAATTGCCAGCGAATACTTGAGCCCAATCATTTTCGGTAGTTATTTGAGTTGGTGTGAGCCTATCATTGTTGTCGCCAGTGCCGAGTTGTCCATATTCGTTATAACCCCAAGCCCAGAGAGTGCCATCTTTATTAACAGCCAATGTGTGATACTCACCAGCTGCTACTGATACCCAAACGTCATTGCTCAAGAGGCGTGGTGCAGCAACTGGATTGTTAGAACCAATGCCGAGCTCACCATAGGCATTCCCACCCCAAACCCAAAGTGAACCATCTGTTTGCAATGCAGCAACGTGATAGCCACCAGTTGAAACGGTTGCCCATTTGTTAGAATTCCCGACCTGTGTCGGATCAAGCCTCCCTACTTTATCACCAAGCCCAAGCTGGTAAGAAGAGTTATCACCCCAAGCCCAAAATGTACCGTCTTGTTTTATTGCAAACGAATAATTTTTACCTGCAAAAACTTTCTCCCAATCCATATCGTAACCAACTATTGTTGGCAGATGCTTCATAGTTTTATGACCAAGTCCAAGTTGCCCATAGGAATTTTCACCCCAAGCCCAGAGTGTTCGATTGCTTCTCAAACCAAGTGTGTGCGAATGAGAAGTCGAAACAGTAACCCAATTGCTTGCACCGCTGAGTTTCGTTGGTTGGTTGTAAGGATCTGTGTTGCCAAATCCGAGCTGACCAAACCAATTTGAACCCCAACCCCAGAGAGAATTATCTTGTTTTATGCCTAGTGTGTGGAATTTCCCAGCTGTAACCAGACGCCAAGTATAATCATAATCAGCTTGAAGCGGTACATTTGATTGAGATACACCGATCTGTCCGCATTGATTATTATTATTCAATCCCCAACCATAAATTATTCCAGCAGGTATGTTTAAAGCATAAAAAAACAAGTATAAATAAGTAAAAATCGCAAATTTTCTCATATTTGCTCCTATATTATTTTATTAAAAAATCTACTCTAATTACAAATAACTTAAGTTTTTGTTACGAACTTAGATTTATTGTATCGTAATAAATTTTTAAAGCATCTGGGAATGGTGATAGTGCACGCTCTAAAACATCTTGAGTCATAGAAATAGCAACTCCATAGTTTGTAATCGGGACACCTGCTTCTTTTGCTTTCATTATACGAACGAGCTTTTCGTTGCGAGTGAGCATACAGCTGCCACAATGAATGATTAGTTTGTATTCTTTTAAATCTTCTGGAAAATCACGTCCAGCCGCAATGGTTATATTTGGTTGAAAACCAAGATAATTCATAAGCCAACGTGGAATTTTAATGCGTCCAATATCGTCTTCTGTCGGGTGATGTGAACAGGCTTCAGCAATTAATATTTTATCTTCTGGTTTAATATGTTTTATTGAAGCTGCACCGCGAACTTCTTCGAGTAAGTCGCCTTTATATCTTGAGAATAATATCGAAAACGTTGTTGTTTTAATGTGTGTTGGAGTTTCTGCCATCATTTTATGCACGACCTGCGAATCACAAACGACAAGATCAGGTTCGCGAGATAATGTTTTCTGCGATAGCAAATATTCAGTTTCTTTAACAACTAAGCACATACCGCTGGCATCAAGTATGTCGCGAATTGCTTGCACTTGAGGCAAAATCAACCGCCCTTTTGGTGCTTGTAAATCAATTGGTACTATTAATATGCAAAGTCCATTTGGTGGAAGCAAGTCTCCGATTAGTGGAGGTGGTGTAATGAAATCAGTAGGTAATTTTTCAACTAATGCGTGTTTTATTTCTGTAATGTATTTATCTCTATTTTTTAAATCAGTTGAAGAAACGCAAATATAAGATGATTTCATTGCTTGCAATTTATCCTTGACATCAGTCGAGAGAGCTGCTTCATCTATTTTATTAACTACAACTATGAACGGGATTTTCCTTTTTGCAAGTAATTCAATTGTTTCTTGCTCATAATGGGTAAATACATTTGGTTCGATTATTAGCATGGCAATATCAATTCGATCCAAGGCACGACGTGTACGTTCTATGCGTTGCTCCGAAAGCAAAGAAACATCGTCCAAACCAGCTGTATCCAAAATAGTTACAGGTCCAATTGGCAAAAGTTCCATAGACTTTTCAACAACATCAGTGGTTGTGCCTGGTATGGGCGAAGCTATTGCAACATCTTGATTAGCAAGCATATTAAGGATGCTCGATTTCCCAACATTAGTTCGGCCGAAAATTCCAATATGTAAGCGTAATGCTTTTGGTGCTGTATTCATAAATACTACTTAGCTAAAACAACAAATTGTGTTCTACGATTTTTTGCACGTCCTTCTTCGGTTGCATTTGACGCAATCGGTTTGGCAAATCCAAAACCACGATAGCGAAGACGCGCTGGATCAATTCCTCTTGAAACTATAGCATCATAAACAGCTTTTGCACGAAGTTCTGATAGTTGTAAGTTATACTCCTGAGTTCCTATGTTATCTGTATGCCCTTGAATTTCTAAACGTAAACGTGGACGGCTCATCATTGCATCGACAATCTCTTCTATAATTGGGATTGCGTCATCTTTCAAATCCCATTTATTAAAATCAAATAAAATAGGGCGAACAAATTCATCTCCAACATCTTTCCACAAATCCGATGTATCGTATTCACCCATTGCGATAAGACTATCGCTACGACTTGGCAAACTAAGATAACTAAACACAGTGTGCCAGCCCCAGTATTTTGGTGGATGATAAGTAATCAAATAATAATATCGAAGACTATTATAAATATCGCGGAAAACATTTATCATTTGCTCACGTGAATACACTTTGTAGAATTTCCCACCCGTGTAGCTTGACAGCATTTTTAGCTCATCTTCTTTGGTGTATCCAAAAGCAACACAAAAAATATTTACATTTTTATCTTTTGCAGCTTGAATAATCTCGCCAATCTCTTTTTTAGAATAATTTTCATCGCCGTCGGTGAATAGCACTAAAATTCGTGGTGTTTTGGGATCAGTTCCATCAAATTGCTCTAAGCTTTTATACACTGCATCACGAATACCACTGAACAAGCCAAATCCGTCCTTGCGTTTTGCACGAAACAGGTTCAATATTGTTGAAGTATCACGACTGAATGGTACTTTAAGATCAAAATCCTTGTTGAATGTTGCTATGGCTATTTGGTCGAAGTTAAGTTTTAGTTTGATAAAAATTTCTGCGCCATCATAAAGTGCCCCCATTATAGGATCCATCGAGCCGCTATAATCTATCGTTAAAATAATATTATACGGTATCGAGTCAAGTGCACCAAATTCACGCACGTTGTATTTATCAATTTCTTTATTGCGAGTATTGTAAACTTTGCCTAATGTTTCTTTTAAACGAGCAAAGTAATTTATATCGGATTTTTTGTATGGATAAGCCATATTTGTTACAAAACGCCCGAGCGAATCAAAAACTCGTGTGTATAGTTTCACTGTATCAGGATATTTGTCTATTTCTATTCTAAAAATATCATAAATAATTTTGTTTGTTTCAGCAGAATCAATAGGAATAGTTGAAGTAATATAAATAGGCTTCTCTACTGTATCAAGCGGATCGTCGATACTTTTTATAAAATCAAAATCAGTTGGACGATAGCTTTTACAAGCGGCAAAAAGTAATATTATCAATAAAACAAATGTCTTATTTTTCATCTTGTTCCTGAGAGCATAGCTTGAATAAATTATCCTTTAAAAATATGAGATGCAATTGTTCGTGCTTTTTCGCGATGTTCTTCTTTAACGTGAATGGCGACAACTGCCAAAGCACTTAGCATCATTGCAAGATCATCCGAAAACCCAAGTAAAGGAGCAAAGTCAGGTACTGCATCAACAGGTGTAATAAAATATCCTAAAGCTCCAAGTATTACTGCTTTTGCCCAATTCGGTGTATCATTATCACGAAATGAATAATAAAGTTGCAATGCAGTTTCTACCACTTTACGTCCTGCTCGCTTCCAACTGGACTGAATTTTTGTTTCCAGCTGTTCTTGATTAATTTCTACAGATTGTTCTTGATTTTCCATATTACTTCTGAAAATTTTTTAATTAAGACTTCTAATAAATGAAATTATTGCTCTTTCAGTTTTTCATCAAATTTCGCTTTGCAATTAGGACATTGCAAGTATTTTTCATAACCAGAATCGACTTTTTTATATCTTACCTCTAAATAGTAATTTCCACAGTTTGGACACTCTTGCGGAATAGGTTCGTAATTTGTTATATACTTGCATTCAGGATAATTTGTGCATCCCCAGAACTTTTTCCGAGCTTTTTGGCTGAATTTTTCGGATAGATGACCTTTCTTGCATGCTGGACAAAGCACATCAGTTGTGTATGGTTTTGTACCATCGCATTTTGGATAATTTATACAGCCGTAAAATTTGCCAAACTTGCTTGTACGTATAACCATTGGCGAACCGCATTTGTCGCAATTGATGCCTTCGGCAATTTGTGGCGAAGCTTTTTCTTCTTCTATTTTTGGTAAAGGTTTGGTGTTTGTGCATTCTGGATAACGTGAACAGCCTAAAAAACGACCTTTGCGGCTAACGCGAATTACCATTGGCGCTCCGCACTCGTCGCATAATATATCGCTTTGGTTTGTTTCAGCCTCCAAGAGTGCCTTGCTAAACGGTTCATAAAAGTCCTTCATAACATCAAGATAAGTGCTTTTGCCTTCGGCTATTGTGTCGAGTTCTTCTTCCATTCGCGCTGTGAACTCTACGTTAAAAACATCAGGAAAATTCTTTATCAATATTTGATTTACTTCTTTGCCTAAGTCAGTAGGAACGAATGCTTTCCCACTTAGCTCGACATATTTTCGATCGAGTAGGGTCGTTACAATCTGTGCATAAGTGCTTGGGCGACCTATACCGAGCTCATCAAGTTCTTTTACAAGGCTAGCTTCATTATATCTTGCTGGTGGTTTTGTAAATGATTGCTTTGCTTCTGTTTGTATTAAATCAACAGATTTATTTTTCTCAATATTTTTGGGCAAAATCTCGTCTTTTTCGTCATCTTTTTCGCTTTGGTCTTGGCTTTCTTGATAAACTGCAAGGAAGCCATCAAACTTAACTATAGTTCCTGTTGCCCGAAAAGTAAAACCATCGCCCTCGATTGTAACAGTTGTTTGCTCAAGTTGTGCGGCTTCCATTTGCGAAGCGATAAATCTATTGTAGATTAATTCATATAGACGTGCCTCATCTCGGCTTAAATGCTCTTTTGCAATTTTTGGTGTAATTTCAATTGATGTCGGACGAATTGCTTCATGAGCATCCTGGACTTTGGCTGATTTTGTAGAAAATTGATTAGGTTTGCTTGGAACATACTCGCCGCCGAATTGTCTCTCAATAAAATTGCGCGCCGATGCTTCTGCCTCAGGGCTAATTCTCACCGAATCCGTTCTCATATAAGTTATCAAACCGAGAGAACCTTCTTTGCCAAATGCAACACCTTCATACAAACGCTGTGCAATTTGCATAGTTTTCTTGTTTGCAAAACCAAGCTTGCGCGATGCCTCCTGTTGAAGAGTGCTTGTTGTAAATGGTGCAAGCGGTTTTTTCTTGACGGTTGTCTTTTTTACGTCAGTGATTTTGTAGCTTAATTTTTTTATTCGTTCTACAAGGCTATCAGCGTCATTTTTACTTCGTATATAAT
>DAIPLL010000134.1:0-3617 GCA_036769265.1 Kapaibacterium sp. (SeqCode) | reverse complement strand
TTTTCTGGATTTATGGTGGCGCTTGCAGGAGCTTTTTGGGCTTATGACGGATGGAACAACATTACATACATCGCCGGCGAGGTGCGTCGTCCAAATCGAACAATACCTATGGCACTTGCATTTGGAACGCTGATAATAATTACTGTTTATGTGCTTATAAATTTAGCATTTATCTATGTGTTGCCGGTTGAAGAAATGGCAAAATCAACGCTCGTTGCAGCAGATGCCGCAAAAGTCGCTATTGGCGCTGTTGGTGGGGCATTTGTTGCAGCCGCAGTTATGGTATCTACCTTCGGCACTGCAAACGGGACAATTATGGCAAGCGCCCGTGTTTATTATGCTATGGCAAACGACAACCTTTTCTTTAAATCAATTGCGAAAGTCCACCCCAAATGGCACACACCAGCAAATTCACTTGTGTTGCAAGCAATTTGGGCATCTGTTTTGGTGCTTAGCGGCACATTCGATATATTGACCGATATGCTAATATTTGTAAGCTGGATATTTTACGCAGCTGGTGCGGCTGGTGTGTTCGTTCTACGAAGGAAATATCCTGATTTGGATCGTCCATACAAAGTTTGGGGTTATCCTTGGGTGCCAGTGATTTTTATTTTTTTTGCTACAATTTATGTGATTTTTACCTTGATAAACGATATTCAAATGTTCATAGACGGACGCACTCAGTTAATAAATTCAGTTTTTGGGTTATTTTTGTGCTTATTGGGATTACCTTTGTATTATTACTTCAATAAGAAACGAAATGCAAACTGATGACTATAAGTTTTCAATAAGTTTGAAACTTGGTAAAAGTTCAAAGAAATTGCCGCTTTTCTCGATTTCTGAGAAACTGAAAAAGGCATTCAAAGAAGAAATTGAACTTCGTGATGGTTTAAAACTAATAATCAATGATTACAAGCTTAAAAAGAACATTAGCGTCGATTTTTCGGTCGAACGAGCCCCACTTGAGTTTGCATTTTGTGTTTCTGGCAAGATGACAGTTGAAATAAACTCAAAGGAAAACTTCAGCAGTTTTTTGGAGATAAATCAAGGAACTTGTGCCATTTTTTACTTGCCCAATTCAACTGGAAAGCTCCGTTTATTTGGGCAGGAGCGGCTTACAGTGCTTTCATTGCATACTTCTACGGATTATTTAAAGCAGTTTATCGAAAACGAGATGGATTACCTTCCTGAAAATATTAAAGAGCTGCTTTTGATGAATCGTAGCAAGCCTTTTGTTATAACAAGCCGAATAAGCCCTTTGATGAAAATTGCTTGCAACCAAATAACCGAGAACTTTTCGAGCAATCCTCGGAAAATGTTCCTTGAAGCAAAAGCGCTTGAGCTTATGACTTTGCTTATCAATCAAATTAGTGATAATTACAAACCTAATGAAGAAATAATTTCCAAAAGTGATATTGAAAAAATAAAGCTTATTGAAAAAATTATTGATCAAAATATAGCTGAAGTCCCTTCTTTATTTGAACTTGCAAAAATTGCAGAAATGACTCACACCAAGCTTAATCGAATATTCAGAAGCGAGTTTGGGCATACTGTTTTTTCGTATATACGAAATAAGCGGCTCGAAATGTCTAAAGAATTACTTGTGTCGGGCAAGAATGTAACAGAAGTTGCTTACGAGCTTGGTTTTAGTAGTCCTGCTCATTTTTCGCGAGAATTTATGAAAAAGTTCGGCATAAATCCGAAGTCATATCAAAAGCTCAATGGAATTTGAACTCACCACGTAAAACTTTTTCAATTAGCTCGAGCATTTGTTTGGCGGATGTATCCCAGCTGAAGCATTTAGCCCATTCGATTGCACCTGTGGAAAGCTTACGTCGTTCATCATCATTACTTAAAACAAGCTTAATTTTTTCAGCAAGCTCGTCAATGTTACCATATTCATAAAGCAAGCCAGATTTACCTACAGCAACCGAATCACGCAATCCCGGAGAATTTGCCGATATAACAGGCGTCCCAGAGGCATTTGCTTCTATATTTGTTATTCCCCAGCCTTCTTTCATTGAAGTATTGACAACACACCATGAGCGTGCAAGTAATCGAACTTTTTCTTCTTCGGAAACATAACCAAAGAAAGTGGTATCAGAATAAATGCCGAGTTCTTTGGCTAAATCTTCAAGATATGGTTGAAAATCGCCACGTCCTATGATGAACAATTTCGCATTTGGTATGTGAATCTTGACTTTTGCAAATGCAAGCAGCAAATGATCGACGCTTTTGTATTTTTTTAATCTACCAAAGTATGCAACTGTTGGGTTCTTCTCTTTTTCTCCAATAACAAATGGAAATCGGCAGTGATCAATAGCATTATGAATTATAGTGAAATACTTTTCGTCGTATCCTTTAAGTATGAATTCATCTAAGGTACTTTGGGAAACAACCGAAAAAGGCGTTTTTTTATAGACATACTTCATTAAATATTCTGCAAATACCACGTATAAACCAGCTGGGATGCTTGCTTCGCGGAAAATGCTACGTCCAAAAAAATGATGGCTTATAGCAAGTATTGGCTTTCTAACATAAAGTGGAGTGTAAAATGGTATTTTATTTATATCATCAATAATTATATCGAAATTATACTTTGTATCGAGCTTTGCAATATTTTTTGGAACGTATAAATTGAAGAGACTTCTGCTTCCAACTCGATAAATTTCAACACCATCGATCACTTCGTAATTACTTGCACCATCGAAACGACAAGCAAGAAGCACAACTGTGTGCCCCATTTTTGCAATTCGTGAAAATATCTCGTGGAAATGAACTTCAGCTCCACCTCCATACGGATTTTTTATACATTGCCAATTTATAACAAGAATTTTCATATTTTTCTGAATTATTAATAATTTGCAAAGATAGTAAAAATCTATTAATTTGCAATTTTACTAATTAATAAATGGTGTAATTATGAAAATTACACACTTAACAAAACTAAGCTTACGTGGAATAAAATTTTATGCTTATCACGGAGTGAAAAAATCAGAAAAGGATATTGGTGGCAAATATGAAGTTGATTTGGATTTATACTATGATGCAACAAATGCAATAATCCACGATGACGTTAAATATGCAATTAATTATGAAGAGGCAGTAGATGTAATTTCAGATATCATTTCCGAAGATAACTACAATTTAATTGAAACTTTGGCGAGCGAAATTTTAAATATGTTAATGGAAAAATTTGAAGAACTAAAAAAAGCTACAATAAAAATTCGCAAGATTTCAGTTCCTCTCAAAACATTTACTGATTACGTTGAAGCAGAACATACTATCGAAAGAAAGTAATCAATGAGCGATAGGAAAACATTTATATTGCTTTCAATCGGAGCCAATTTAGGCAATCGAATGGAAACAATCGAAAAAGCAATTAATTTGCTATCGGAACATCCAGAAGTAAAAATAATCAAAATTTCCTCAATATACGAAACTGAACCAGTTGGATACAAGGACCAGCCTTGGTTTTTGAATGCAGTAGTAGCGGCAGAAACAACACTTGAAATGAACAGGCTGATACAGTTTTGCAAAACTATTGAGTATTACTTAGGACGAAAAGTCCGCAAACGATGGACCGAGCGCGAAATCGATATTGATTTGCTAATTTA
>DAIPLL010000133.1:0-3627 GCA_036769265.1 Kapaibacterium sp. (SeqCode) | reverse complement strand
TGCGAGGCTGTTGTTGTTTCTAATCTCGCTAATATTCGTTATTTAACAAATTTTTCTGGCTCATCGGCTTATCTTTTTGTAACTGATGACGAAGTGCATTTTGTTACTGATGATCGCTACGAAGAACAGATAAAGACGGAACTTTACGATTTGCCAAATATGCAAGTTCATATTACAAGAGATGTCTGGGGATACCTTGCAAAAAGTAAATTCTTGCATAAAGTCGAAAATTTGGGTTTCGAAGCTGATCATATTCCTTATGCTGATGCTGTCGAAATACGTAATCGTATTCGTCCCTTGAAGTTCAAACCTATCACTAACTTAGTTGAGCGTTTCAACCAACCAAAAGCTCCTGAAGAACTTGAATATATCAAAAAAGCTTGCCAGATAGCAGAGAAAGTTTACGAAGAAATGCTCGGTTTCATTCAGCCTGGAATGAGCGAACGCGATATAGCTGTTGAAATTGCTTATCGCACTCGCAAGCACGGTAGCGAAGGCGATCCATTCGATATTATAGCTGTCTCTGGTCCACGCACAGCACTTGTTCACGGGAAGCCATCCGATAGAAAAATTAAGAAAAATGACATAATATTGCTCGATTTTGGGGCAAAAGTTAATGGGTTTGGTTCAGATATTACTCGCACTTTTTGTGTAGGTAAAGCAACAAAAGAGCAAAAAGCAATTTACGACCTTGTATATAAAGCCAAGAAAGCTGCTTGTGATGCTGCTCGCCCAGGAATGAATGGTAAGCTACTCGATGCTGTCGCCCGCAAGATGATCGATAGCGCCGGTTATGGTTTGAATTTTCAGCATTCCTTAGGACACGGCATTGGTATTGTTGCTCACGAAGGACCAATAATTACTTTCCGTCGTGATGACCAAATTATTCCAGAAGATGTCGTTCTTGCTATTGAACCCGGTGTTTATTTCCCAGATAAATTTGGTATTAGGATAGAAGACGTTATTTTTGTAACACGAAATGAAATTACATATTTAACTAATGCACCTGCTGAATTAATTGCAATCTAAATTATGGATATCGAGACAGACGAATATTTTGCGGGAAATAGTTCGAGCAATTTACATACATTATTTATTGCTTATTATTTCCCGCCAATGGGGCTTAGCGGTGTCCAACGTAGTGTAAAATTTGCAAAATACTTGCCTGAAAATGGGTGGGATGTTTCTGTTTTAACCACCACGCCTGAAGCATATTACGCCTTCGACGAAACCTTACTCGATGAACTTAAAAAACCAAATATTAAAATTTTCCGAACTCCTCCCGATGCTACTCGTCTTGCAAAGAAAAAAGATAGCAACATTATCGAATATCCTTCGCTTTTTTCGCAAAAATTAAAAAGGATTGCTCTGCAAGCCTTTCTTCAGCCTGATAGCCGAATTATTTGGCGCAAGCCTGCATTAAAACTTGCAAGCCAAATCTTAGAAAATGCAAATTTCCATACGATATTTGCAACGGCACCTCCTTTTACAGATTTCCTAATTGCCAAAACGCTTTCAGAGAAATACGATTTGCCATACGTCATTGATTATCGTGATTTATGGGTAGATAATGCTTATTACTACTACATTACACCATTTCATAAACTTAAAGCAATTAATATGGAAACTGATGTGCTTATGCGTTCAAAACGCATAATTGTTATAAATAGGTTTATGAAAGAAAAACTTTTACAAAGATACAAGTTCCTATCTCATCAAGACATAACGATAATACCTCACGGCTACGATGAAGAGGACTTTTCACCGTTCAGGCACTTAAAACCGAATGAAAACAAGTTTACCATAACTCATTCTGGACTTTTCCCAGATGATCTAACACCAAAGTATTTTTTGAAAGCTCTCTCCCTATATTTGAAAAAGAATCCGAAGGCAAAAGGAAAAATAAGAGCAGTTTTTGTGGGTCTAATCCGAAAATCACACCAAAAATATATTAGAAAATATAATTTAGGAGAAAATGTCGAACTTAAAGGCTACCTCCCGCATAAAGAATGCATAAAAGAAATAATGCAGTCAGATGTTTTATGGATGATGTCGCCCAACAACATTGTTACTCCTTCACGTTTCTATGAATACATTGGAGCTCGGAAACCAATGCTTGTTTGCGTCCCCGAAGGAAATATACGTCAGCTTGCTTTGGAAACCGATGCAGCTATTGCAACCGAGCCGAAAGATATAAAACAAATACTTGAAGCTATTGATTTGTTTTACACACAATGGGAAACTGGCACTTTGCCTAAAGCAAATGTTGAAAACAGCTTAAATTACGAACGCCGTTATCTTACAACACTCCTTGCAAGAGAATTAGCTTTTTCAGCGAATTATTAATTGTGGAAAAATTTAATTTTGAATTTGTTGACTTTTTTGTAAGTTTTAATAAATTAGTTCAATTATGTTAATTTTTTGAACAGACTTATCAGAAAAGAATTTACGAAAAATTAACAGTACTTTATGATTTAATTAAGAATAAATTTATATTTTGCGTTTATAAGTTTTGATTTTTTATCCACATTAGAAGGGCATTATATGCTAAAAAAATTTTCCTTAATTTTAGTTGCTTTTTTGGCAATCTTAAATTTATCGTATTCTCAAGGTGTTACAACCGCATCTATAAGCGGTAAAGTAACAGATGCGAACGGAAAACCGCTTACAGGAACAACCATTAAGGTTGTGCACCTTCCAACTGGAACTACAGCTGGTGCTGTTACCAATGCAGCTGGACGCTTCAACATAGTTGGCTTACGCGTAGGTGGTCCTTACACAGTAACAATTTCAATGGTTGGTTATGAAACACAAGTAAAAGAAGATATAACCTTAGGTATCAATCAGAACTTAAATATGGATATCCGCTTGAATGAAAAAGGTGTTCAAACTGGAATTGTAAACGTTGTTGCTGATCGAAATGAAATAATTTCTTCGAACCGTACGGGCGCATCCCAAGCAATCACAGAGAGCGAAATCAAAAGCCTACCAACAATTGCACGTTCTATTCACGATTATTCAAGACTTTCGCCTCACATTATTTCATCGACATCAGAAGGTTCAAACGTTGGTGGTCGCAATAGTAAATATAACAACATTCAAGTTGACGGTGCTATAATGAGCGATGCGTTTGGGCTTTCATCTGCTGGAACTCCTGGTGGTCAAGCTGGCACAGAACCGATTTCTCTTGATGCTATTCAAGAATTTCAAGTTGCGGTTGCACCATTTGATGTGCGTTTAGGTGGTTTTACTGGTGGTTTAATTAACGCAATTACTCGTAGTGGATCAAATTATTATCGTGGTTCTGCATATTTTTATGGACGCAACGAGAAAATGGTTGGCAATGCTGTGCTAAAAAATCCTGATGGTTCGCGCAGCCCATATCCAGAATACACAGACTATCAGCTTGGTGGTCGTCTTGGTGGTCCTATTCTGCAAGATAAGCTCTTCTTTTTCGTAAATGGCGAAATTCGTCAGCGTGCAGAACCTCAAACGCTTGCTTATAAAGGTGAAACAGGTGCTAATGTTTTCGGGCTTTCTCGCGATGAACTCAAAGCTATACGCGATACAGTGATTTCAAAATATGGATACGACCCAGGTAGCTACGACAATTACACAAGAAATGTT
>DAIPLL010000132.1:0-3637 GCA_036769265.1 Kapaibacterium sp. (SeqCode) | reverse complement strand
GTCAGTGGTACAGCTTTAACGCTAAAATAAAATGTTTCTATAACGTAATGCTGCCCGTTCAAAAATAAAAACATTAAATCCAGAAAAAGTAATAAGGTAAGGCGATGGCTGAGAATAAAGAAGGTCAAGAAAAAACCGAAGATCCTACCAGTAGGCGACTCGAAGAAGCAAGAAATCGCGGTCAGGTAGGGAAAAGCACGGATGTAACAACAGCTGGGATGCTTATTCTCGGTGGATTGCTACTTTTTGCTTGGGGCAATCAAATTATGACAACATATCGTGGGTTGATGATAAATATATTTCATAATGTTGCAAGTTATGAAATAACCTACACAAATATAATAAGCAGTTTTTATAAATTCATTTTATTGCTTGCAAGTTTGCTTCTGCCTTTAATGTTAATGATATATGTTGTTGCCTTGATTGGAGAAATATCACAAGTTGGTTTTAAAATAGCAAATAAGAAATTTACCGAAGGTCTGAATTTTAAGAAAATTTTCAATCCATTTGAAGGAATAAGAAAGTTATTTTTTTCAACAAATTCATTAGTTGAACTTGTAAAAAGTTTTATAAAGCTATTTTTATTAGGCGGACTGGCAATTTATATAATCATAAATCATACAGAAGAACTAATAACTCTTGCAGAAAGACCATTTTTCGATTTTGCGACTGTAATGGTGGATTTAAGTTTTGAACTTGTTTGGAAAATTGGATTATTGTTTCTTTTTATTGCAGCATTTGATTATTTTTATCAAAAGTGGCGTTTTAAAACCGAGATGAAAATGACCAAACAGGAGGTTAAAGACGAAGTTCGCCAAAGCGAAGGCGACCAAATGGTGAAAGCTCGTATCCGTTCAATTATGCGAAACCGTTTACGTAAGCTTATGTTAAGCAAAGTGCCCAAGGCAGATGTTGTCATCACAAACCCAACGCATTTTGCTGTAGCTCTGCGCTACAAACCTGGTGAAGATCATGCTCCAAGAGTTGTGGCTAAAGGTGTAGATTTTCTTGCACTCAAAATAAAGACAATAGCTTTAGAAAACAATGTCCCTGTTGTTGAAGAACCGCCACTTGCACGCCAATTATATTTTACTTGTGAAATAGATCAAGAAATACCTGAAAAGCTTTTCAAGGCTGTTGCACAAGTGCTGGCTTATATTTATCATTTAAAGCAGAAAAGCCCATTTTAATAAATAGCTCTGGCAATTTGGGCAATATTAGCAGAACGCCCCATTGTATAGAAATGCAAGCTTGGGACATTCGCTTTGATAAGTTCTTTCGCTTGCATAATTGCCCATTCAATGCCGACCTGCTCAATTTCTTTGTTTGTTTTACATTTTTCGACTTCAGCTGTTAATTCAACAGGTATCTGCACGTAAAAGTTTTTAGGTAACAGGTTTAGATGATTTCTAACTGAAATTGGCTTCAATCCAGGGACAATAGGAACATCAATCCCATTTTTACGGCACATTTCAACAAATTTAAAGTAATGTTTATTGTCGAAAAACATTTGAGAAACAATATAGCTTGCACCACAAGCAATTTTGTGCTTTAAAACACGTATATCTGTATCAAAATTTGGAGATTCGGGATGTTTTTCAGGATAACCTGCAACACCGATGGAGAACTTTGTCGGTACTGGATTAGCAATATCTTCATCTAAGTATATTCCTTTATTCATATTCGTAATCTGCTCGATAAGTTCACTTGCATAAGTGTGCCCACCTTTTGTTGGAACGAATGTTTTGAGCATTTTATCGGGGTCGCCTCGCACAACCAATAAGTTATAAATACCGAGAAAATTCAGATCTATAAGTGCATCTTCTGTTTCTTCTTTTGTAAAACCGGAACAAATCAAATGAGGCACAACTTCGATATTATATTTGTGCATAATTGCAGCAGAAATGCCAACAGTGCCAGGTCTTTTACGAATTGTTCGCTCTTCAAGCAACCCATCGGGACGTTTTTTATAAACTACCTCTTCCCTATGATATGTAACATTTATGTATGCAGGCTTAAATTCAAGCAAAGGCTCTATAGCATCATAAATTTCTTGAATACTTTTGCCTTTGAGTGGTGGCAATAATTCGAATGAAAACAATGTTTTCTTCGTTTTTTTAAGTAAATCAGCTACAATCATACTTTTAAGTTTAATGTTTCTAATAATAATTTTTGAGTTTCTTCAATCGACATATTTTTTCTACGTGCATAATCTGTAATTTGATGTTCTCCGACAGCAAAAATTTTAAAATATTTGGCATCTGGATGAGCAAAGACATAAGCGCACACCGATGCAGCTGGATACATCATAAAGGTTTCCGTAAGGCGTACACCTATTTTTTCTGCTTGCAGAATATTAAATATCTTTTTCTTTTCGGTATGATCTGGACAAGCTGGATATCCTGGCGCTGGTCTTATTCCACGGTATTTTTCTTTGAAAAGTTCATTTATTGATAATTGTTCGTCTTTTGCAAAACCCCATAATTTTGTTCTAATTTCTTTGTGAAGATATTCCGCAAATGCTTCCGAAAATCTATCGGCAATTATTTTAACCATAGCATAAGAATAATCATCACCTTGGTTTTTGAAATTTAATGCAAATTCATCAGCACCAATTCCTCCTGTTGTAACAAATAGACCTAAATAATCATCAATGCCAGTTGATTTTGGAGCTATAAAATCAGATAAGCATAGATTAAATTCACTTTCTTTACGTTGGCTGCAGTCTCTCAAAAAACATAATCTTTCGGTTTCCCCGTTTACTTCAACTAAAATATCTTCATCGACTGAATTTGCTTTAAAAATTCCATAGACTGCACGAGCTGTTAATTTTTTCTCTTTGATAATTAATTCAAGAATATTTTGTGCATCATCGAAAAGCTTATTAGCTTCATATTTTCTATCTATATCATCAAAAATTTCTGGATATTTTTTATTTAGTCCCCATTGTTAAAAGATAAAAGTCCAATCGACATAATATTTAAGTACAATTAAATCCATATCGTAAATGTAATCTATGCCTAAGAAATTTGGTTTAATAATATCGGCAGTTTTTTCATCCCAAGAATACTTATTTTTTCGAGCATTGTCAAAACTTATTGAACGAACTAAATTCGATTGCTCCTCATAATATTTGCGACGTAATTCTTCGTATTCATTTTTAATTTTTTGTAATAAATCTTTGGATTTTTGTTTATCGAGCAGTTCTGATACAATTGGAACGCTAAGTGAAGCATCTTTTACGTAAATTACAGCTCCACTATATTGAGGCGCAATTTTCAAGGCTGTGTGCATTTTCGATGTAGTCGCTCCACCAATTAGGAGCGGCACTGTAAAATTATGCTTTTGCATTTCAGAAGCAACGTTGACCATTTCTTCGAGTGATGGAGTGATAAGACCGCTTAATCCGATAATATCTACATTATGTTTTTTTGCTTCTTCTAAAATTTTCTCAGCTGGAGTCATTATTCCTAAATCAATAATTTCATAGTTATTGCACGAGAGAACTACACCAACGATGTTCTTTCCAATATCGTGAACATCACCTTTAACAGTCGCAAGAAGAATTTTTCCTGCCTTAGTTGATAAATATAAGCCAGCACTTGTGCAACAGCCTTGAAAAGCTTTTCAGGTATTT
>DAIPLL010000131.1:0-3641 GCA_036769265.1 Kapaibacterium sp. (SeqCode) | reverse complement strand
AAATATATTGTAACACTTATGGTGCTTTTTCTTATTATTAGCATAAATGCTAACGTTTATGGTCAATTTGGTAAAAACAAAGTTCAATATAGAAACTACAACTGGCGATATATCGAAACGGAACATTTCGATGTATATTACGATGTTGGAAGCAAGCCACTGGCAGAATTTGCAGCAGTTGCTGCCGAAAAAGCTCTTCTCTCGATCCAAAACACTCTAAATCACAAATTTTCGATGAGAATTGCTCTGATTGTTTATGATTCACACAATGATTTTCAACAAACTAATGTAACTTGGGGTTATTTGCCCGAAGGAGTTGGCGGGTTTACTGAGCTTTTTAAAAACCGTGTAGTTGTTCCATTCCAAGGTAGTTATAGTCAATTTCGGCATGTAATTCATCACGAGCTCGTTCATGCCGTGCTAAACGATATGTTCTATGGTGGCACATTGCAATCTGCACTTATGACAAGCAATAACTTCCAAATACCATTATGGCTTAATGAAGGGCTTTGTGAATACGAGAGCTTAGGTGGAATGAATATCGAAACCGATATGTTTATGCGAGACCTCACAATCACTGAAAAGCTCCCCTCACTTAAAGATCTCGATGGTTATCTTGCTTATCGTGGTGGACAAACATTTTATTGGTTCGTTGCTGAAAAATATGGCAAAGCAAAGGTAACAGAATTTATAAACAAACTCTATATTTATAAAAACTTGGACCAGACATTTCAAAATACTTTCAATATGAATCTGCGTGATTTTTCTGATATGTGGGAACGTGAAATCAAGAAAATTTACTGGCCTGATCTTAAAATTTTCGACGACCCAAGAGATTTTGCGCAAAAAATAACAGATCGTCGTGATATAGGAAATTTCTACAATACTTCTCCTGCAATTTCCCCAAATGGCGAACAATTTGCATTTATTTCAGACCGTGATGATGGTATTTTTGCTGTTTATATTCAAGATTTAGATTCAAAAAAACAACCAAAAAAATTAGTCAGTAGTTTACGAAAGAAAGATTTTGAAGACCTTAACATACTTACTCCTGGTATTGCTTGGAATCCAAAAGGTGATAAAATAGCCATCTCAGCAAAATCAGGTGGAGAAGATGCTATCTTTATTATCGATGCAAAGACTGGTAAATACGATCGTTTGCATTTTGGCTTGCGTTCTATTTCATCTGTTAGTTGGAGCCGTGATGGCAAATTTTTAGCATTCATCGCATCGGAAAGGGAAGAAAGCAACATTTACATATATGAATTCGAAACTAAAAAATTACAAAAAGCAACTGATGATATTTTTTCAGAAACACATGTTATATGGGGCACAAATAGCAACGAACTTTACTATATTTCCGATAGAGCCGATAATCTTGAATCCCGTGTTAAAAGCACAAATTTCAAAATGTGGAAACATAATTTCGAAAGTTCTGATATTTATAAATTATATTTAAAAGAACAAAAAATTGAACGTATAACATACAGCCCACAATTTAGCAAAACATCACTTGCTCTTTCCAGTGATGGTGGACGTTTGCTTTACGTTTCAGATAATAACGGCATTGGGAACATATATGTCTATAATTTTGCTAATAATTCTGATTATCCAATTACAAATTCACTTACTGGAATTACACAAATATCTCTTTCTCAAGATGATGGGAAATTACTATTTGCCTCCCAAATTGGTGGTGGATATGATATTTTTCTTTTGCGTTCTCCACTCGAGAGAAAAATTGATAAAGAATTGCCTTTAACACAATTTCGTTTAAAACAAAATGAGCGTAACAAAATTATTGAAGCAGCAATTATAACCCAATCATCCAAAGATACTTCGAATATAGCAAATAATTCTAAATATCAAGGCTATGGTGAATTTGAAATAGATTTCTCTTCGCAACAGCTCGTTGAACCAAACCAAGATGTCCTAAAACAATCGGGCGAATTCGATTTTGCTATAAAAGGAAGTCAAATCGAAAACCAGGAATTTACAGAAAAAATTTACAAAATAACATTTTCGCCCGATATTATTTTGATTAATCCAGGTTATTCTACATACTATGGTTGGCAGGGACTCACACAAATGCTTTTTAGCGATGTTCTGGGTGATCATCAAATTTATGCAGGTATAAACTTGTTCTCAGATTTAAAGAATAGTCAATTTTATCTTTCCTATTCTTATTTGCCAGAGCTCATAGATTACCACATTGCAGGTTATCATTATCCTGCTTACTTTTACAAATATGATGAGATGTATAATGCTTATAGTTTGTATAGATTTAGAAATTATGGTGTTTCTATTCTGACTTCGTTGCCTTTTGATTTATTTACACGTGTTGAGTGGGGAGCTGATTTTATCGGTGCAGAAATGACAAATTTAGATAATCCTGTTGCACCAAGTATATCACGGTTCATCTTTCTCCCACAAACACGCTTCGTATTGGATAACACTCTCGGTGGTTGGTATGCCCCCGAAAGAGGTTTCCGTGGATATTTGGAGTTGCTCGGTTCACCAAAATTTAACAAAAACTCTGTCGGTTTTATGTCTGTTAAAACCGATTTAAGACAATATTTCAAGCTATCCAATTTTATCACTTTGGCTTTTCGAGGTTCTGCTGGTGCAAGTTTCGGACCAAATCCTCAAAGATACTTTATCGGCGGAACAGAAAACTGGATAAATTACTCATATAAAAACCGTGATTATCCATTTGAGAATCCAGAAGATTTCGTGTTTATGAACAATTTCATAATGCCTTTGCGTGGTTGGGATATCGCCGAAATCAAAGGAAACAAATTTTTTATTAGCAACACAGAATTACGCTTCCCACTTTTCTACGCTTTAGTTGCCGGTCCAGTGCCGGTATTACTACAAGGTGTTATGGCAACAGCTTTTTTTGATATTGGTGGCGCTTGGAGTGATGATTTCAAAATCTCGAAAGTTGGTGCTGATGGCAAACGCTACCCAGTAAATATGTTATTCAGTTCTGGAACAGGTGTTCGCTCTTATTTGTTAGGTTTGCCAGTTAAGCTTGATATAGCTTGGACTTATAATAATCATACTTGGAGCACACCGCGCTATATGTTTTCACTCGGTTAAGACTTAAACTCTTTAGTTATGATTGCCATTTTCTTTATATTGCTTTGGCAGTATAAAGAGGTATTCATTTGGAGAAATTATGCGAAAAATTTTTTCAATATTTTTTTTGATTTTTTTAAATTTTTTTATTTTATATGCCAACCAAAAGGCGCTCGATACAATTAAATCTTACGACCAACTTATTCAAAAAATAAATTCTTTATTAAATCAAAAAAACATTCAAAATTCGAAAACTTCTATTTCTATATATTCATTAAAAAACAACAAATACCTATACAACCACAATCAAAATGAGTTGCTGGTTCCAGCATCAGTTACTAAATTGTTCACTACTTATTTCGCATTAAATTTACTAAACAAAGATCCTAATTTAAAGACAAGTATCTATACTGATGCCAAAGAAATTAAACCTATACTCAATGGTAATCTCTATATTTATGGTAGGGGAGATGCACTTCTTTCACTTAGTGATCTCGATTATCTAATCGAAAAAATTAAAAGCTTGGGAATAAAGAAAATTACAGGCAACATATATGCTG
>DAIPLL010000130.1:0-3714 GCA_036769265.1 Kapaibacterium sp. (SeqCode) | reverse complement strand
ATACTATGTCAAAACAAAATTTTATCAGATAACTTTATTTTAGTTGGCTTAACAAATGAAAAAGGTGAGTTCACATATAAATTTAAGATACCTGCAAATACCACAGCAAAAGATTATACTTTAAAGTTTTATGCCTTGAAAGAAAAATATATTAACTCTGAAATAATTGAAAGAAATATTACTGTTACCCCTGCTAATTTGAGAATTGTCCTTATACCAACGAGTGATATTGAAGTTGCTGAGAAAGATTCTCTAAGCTTTATTATTTACGTAAGGGACTCTCAAAACAAACCTGTTGCAAAAGCTAATGTATATTATAAAAATCCTATAGAAAGCAATAATTTTAGATTATTGGCAATTACAGACTCTATTGCAAAATTAAATTATGGCTATCGGATTCCAGAAAACAAAGAAGGTGAGTATGATTTTGCTTTTTATGCTACAAAAGATGATATTTCGACTGATACTATTATGAGAAAAGTAGTAGTTACAAAAGGTACAAAATGTTGGACTTATGGCAACTTTGAATTTTGTATAGAAGGCAAAGGTGTCTGGGAACCGATAGAAAAAACAACAAAGCTTAAAACTGAAAAGAGAGTTGTCATAAATAGCTTCTTAGTATTTGAAGGTAAAATGACAATCGATACTGCTCAACTTGGGATTTCGTGTGATGGCAATTTTTTTGTTAGAAATATTCCTATTCCAGGTGGTGGAATAGGCACATTTTCATTGGCAAGTGGGAAATATGAACTTAAATTATTGGGTGAGGACGGGAAAATTACCAATTTCATTAATTCATATACAAGCAATATAGCAGGCTTTAAATTCAAGCTAAAAGACATACAATTAGTAGGTGGTCGGCAAGCAGAAGGCATAAAAATTACAGCAACAATTACGGTACCTGGAATTTCAGTTGGATGTAATGAAGACGATGAAATAAAAGAAACCGAATTTGAAGTTAAAGATTTTGAAATAAAGACAACTGGCATTGAAATAGGTGGATTTAAAGTTGAAAATTTAGGTTTTTCATCATTCCCACAGTTCTGTCTAAGCAAATTATATGGTGAATATGATAGCGAGCGAGACAGACTCGATTTTGGAGCAAATGTTAAGATTCCATTCGGTGAGGTTGGTGCAGGGATTGCCTTCATTGGTGGAGAGCTCGATAGCCTTGGTTTTCGAATGGAAGCTTCTTTTCCACCTTTGTTCGTAATTGGCACAACTACTGTTGGCATTAGTGGATTTTTTGGACACATCTCAGGCATCACTCAACCAAATCTTGAGTTCGAATTAGGTGGGATTCTTGTAGATGTTTTAATTGAAGATTTATATAAAATAGACATATCTGGTTACTTTAAAACGCCAAACATCATAGGACTTAAAGGTGAAGCAAATTTATTTAAGGATCCAATTTTAAAAAAATGGCAAATGAAAGGTGGTATCGATGGTAGTATCGATATTGCTATAGCTCAGATGGAGCTAAAAGGCAGTTTAAACATTGGCACAAAAGACGAAGAAAAATACTTATTATCTACCGAAGGTAGTTTGAAATATAATATGCGGCAAAGTAAGTTTTCAGGTTACTTAAGCGGAACACTTGATTTACCCAAAATGCGTGATGACTGGCCATTCGATTGGATTAATGCTACAATTGGACTTCCGAAAAAAATATCTGCTGATGCCAGATTCTTATTTGGAAAATCAAAGATTCTTTGGGGCGAGGCAAAATTGGGGTCAAAAATTGGCAATCTCCGATATGTCGTGGATTTAAATAAGAGCTATGATGATCCTGATTTCTTCTTCTTCGATCGTACTCCAGAACAAAAATTAATTAAATCCAATAATACTATTTTTAATGGAAATGCAACTTATAATTTTTCAGTTAAAAATTCAACAGAACGTTTTGTTACTAAAATCGTTTTTTCTGATGTTATAGCAAATTCCGAACTCGTTTCACCAACTGGTATTAAATATAAATCTGAAGATAAGCCAGAAAACACAGTGATTTATTCTTATGATAATGATGCCAAGAAAGCCTTCTGGACATTAATTAACCCTGAAAGCGGCATTTGGACTCTTAACATAAACACAAACACTCAAAATGTTAATGTTAAATTATACGAATTTGTTGCAAAACCTAATTTTTCTGTCTATCTTATTCAAAACTTGAAGGAAGTTAATATATACTGGAATACTGAAGGACTTAACTCAAACGGTAAAGTTGAAATATACTTAGATAGTGATAAGGAAGGTGAAAATGGTTTACACATTTCAACATTTAATGCTTTAGATGGTTATGGTAAGATTATCTTGAGCGATAGTTTACCTGATTGTAAGTATTATCTTTATGCGATATATAATGGTTTAGATATAGCAATAGCTGATTATGCCGATGAGCAAATTATAAATAATAAATCTAGTTTATTACCACCAACAAATATTACCGCAAAATTTTTAACAAAAAATTATAAATGTGTCATCGAATGGAAACCATCTCGCGAACCGAACGTAATCGGTTATATAATCGTTGGTGAAACACCGACCGGTGAAGAAGTTCTTTTGGCAACTGCTTCCAAATATGAAAGACGTAAAGAATTTGAGATAGACGATTATTCAAAATATAGAATTAAAATTTATTCTTACAATTTTGATGGGTTGAAAGGGTGTTCATCCTTTCCTATTGATATAATTTTAAGCAACAGTGACTTTATTGAAAATAAACCAAATAGTTTAATGCAAATTTATCCAAACCCTGCAAACAGTAAAGTTAGCATAAGCTTTAATTTGGAAAAACCAGCACACGTTAAAATGAAAATATTAAACCTTGTTGGCAAAGAAGTTGGCGTTTTGATTGATAATAAATGGATGGATGAAGGCTCACATCAAATATCATTCGATTTAAAAGATTTATCTCCTTCCGTTTATTTTGTTATTTTACAAGCTGGAGAAAAAGTTTATACACAGAAAGTGCAAATTATTAAATAAACATTAATTTGCTTTGAATCATTCAGAAATAGAAACAAAAAGGGGCATTTGAATGCCCCTTTTGTTAAAATCTATCAAAATTTATTTTTTTGGTAAAGCGAACTTAAATGTTGCACCTCTACAAGGTTCTGATTCCACCCAAATGCGCCCATTGTGTTTATCTATGAATTCCTTACAAAGTATAAGACCTAATCCTGTCCCCTTTTCATCCGATGTTCCAATTGTTGTGTGATGAACATCAATTCTGAATAATTTCGCAATATCTTCTTTTGCAATACCAATACCACTATCTTGAACGGACACAATAACTTCTTGATCATTTTCTTCGGTGAAAATTTTAATTTCACCACCTTCTGGTGTAAACTTTATTGCGTTAGATACCAAGTTACGAACGACAGTAGTAATCATATTTACATCGCAATTGATAATAAATTCATCGGGTGTAGCATCCGTTAGTTTGATATTTTTCTTATTAGCAGCTTCTTTAAGTAACTCGAAACTATTATATATTATCAACTTTAAGTTTGTTTCTTCAGGTTGAAATTCTATTTTACCACGCTGGGAACGCGACCAGGTAAGCAAATTTTCTAACAATTCATAAACTTTGTGTGCTGACTTGTACATTTCAGAAATAATTTCAGTTTTTTCTTCTTCGGAAAATTCATTATACATATCTTTTAAAATTTCAGTTAGATTTTTAAGTGCTCCGAAAGGATTTTTTAGGTCGTG
>DAIPLL010000129.1:0-3719 GCA_036769265.1 Kapaibacterium sp. (SeqCode) | reverse complement strand
GCGACGCATATCCAAATTAGAATGGCACATTGGGCAGGCAACAACAACAGCATCAGCTCCACGCATCTGAGCATCATTGAGAATTCGAGCGGAAAGCTTACCGACAATATCCGTGCGAGTCATCGATAGCCCTGCACCGCAGCACTCAACTTTATATGCCCAATCTATAGATTTTGCTTGAGCTTTTGCAATAATTTCCTCCATAATTTGAGGATCTTCGCGGCGTTCAATAGTCGAGAGATGTTCTGGACGAGTAAGCAAGCATCCATAATAGCAAGCAAATTTGGCGTTTATTTTATTTACAAATTTATCAGAAAGATTATCAATCAAGTACTTTTGAATAAAATCAAGTACAGTCAATGGAGTTACCGTACCGTTATAATCCATTTCGATAAGTTGGGGGATGAGAGTTTTATATTTTTCGTTAATTTTCATTTCATATTTTGCTTGTGCAAGGCGGCTATAGCAAGCTGCACAAGGGACGAGCACATCGGTGAGTTGCATTTTTTCGGCAATTGCTAAATTTCGAGCTGGCAGTGCTACAGCCAAAGTAGATGCAAGCGAATGTGCAGCAGTTGCACCACAGCAGTTCCAATCTTCTAATTCAATGATATCTACACCAGCAATTTTAGCAATTTCTAAAAGCGATAAATGGTATTCTTTTGCCGTTCCAGAGAGCGAGCAACCAGGGAAATAGCCAACTTTATTCATCATCGGTCTCCTTTAAAGCGTTTGCGAAAATTCGAGCTATTGCATCTTTGCCTTTAATTTTATGTGGCAATATTTCGAGTTTGCCTTTTGCAAACATTTTAGGAGCTAAGCCAATATCTTGCAATAAGTTAAGTGTTTTTAGCTTATAGCGCATAGTTAGTTCGACTTCGTTAAGACGCCCATTGCTTTCGATGCTTTCGAGAAATGATTTGTGGAAAGCAATAATTTCCTTCGCTTTTGGATGAATTTTGTTACGTTTAATGGCTTCCCCGCGCAGGAAATCCATAATGTGAGGGAAATCAACTTCCTGCGGGCAGCGGCTATGGCAAGTGTCGCACGTTAGACAAAGCCAAATACCGTAAGAGCTTAAAACTTCGTTATCTGTGTGTTCACTGCCAATTTGCAGAAGACGCAGTATCTGGTTTGGAGTATAATCCATCTCTCCTGCAAGCGGACACCCAGCAGCGCATTTGCCACATTGGTAGCATTTCATAACTTGTTCATTAATTTGGCGAAGGATTTTTTCTTTAAGTGGTTGGGCAAGAGGTTCAATTACAGCTTTGGTTTCCATTAAAGAAATTCCTTGTTTTTAAAAATTTTTTCATTTAATTATCATTTTATATACAAATTATAAATAATTATTTCTCGAAACAAAACTAATGATTTATATTAAAATAAATTAATAATAATTCAATAGTTTTATTCAATCAAATCAATTAAATTTTATTAATCTTAGTGCATAATTTCTTTTCATTGTTCTAAATTTAAATTTGGAGCAAGCGAAAAGTAATCATTAGATGTGTCGTTGTGAATAATAATAACATTTGCGCGCACTAAATCGATCAAAATTCGTTCAGCACGACGGCGAGAAATGTTTACAATTGCGGCAAATTCTTTTACTGTTATACGCTCGTGCCTTTCTAAGTAATTGAATAGGCGGCGTTCTCGTTCACCGATACTAATTTTTAAAGGTTTACCTGAAGCTTGCGAAGTCATTAATTTAAACATTTCTTTACTTGCAATGACGGATTTTTCGCCAAGCCGTATGTAAGCACGCTTAACAATTCGTTTTTTCTCAGTATCTTCAATTTCAACAACGTGTGGTTTGTTTTTGCTTTCAGGGATATGCACAAGTATTATGTCTTTATCTTTGTATTCGATAATTTCTATTTCTGGTTTCACCGGTGGGAAAATAAAGAAAGCACAAGCTTTTTCGACTATATCAATTTCGGATTTTTCGCTGCGAACGCCTACAATTGTCCCATCATCATCGACACCTATGATAAGAGTTCCACCTTTGGTATTTGCAAGTGCGGCAATTTCGCGAGCTAATTTATTGGGGGTGGTTGCCTTACGCTTAAACTCCAGAAAGCTTGACTCGCCCTCGGCAATCAATTCTTTAAATTCTTTGGGATTCATCATAATCCCTGCAAATTAAAATTAAATCTTATGCAAAATTATCATTTTTGCAATTAAAATCTGAATATTTTTGATATTTAGCTAAAATTAACTGATTATTTAGCAATTATAAATTTATGAACTCGATAATTCCCTGAAATATCTGTAATAATTAAGTAATAATTACCTGATGAAAATTGATTCAGTGATAAAACATATTCCTTAAATTTATTATCTAATAACTCATCTTCAAAGAGAGTAATACCTAAGGATGATAAAATCTTAATTGATTTTATATTTGGTGCGTTTTCAATCTTAATAAATTCTCTCGCAGGATTTGGATAAATTTTTAAAGCGTCTGAATTCTCAACAGACAACGTTTTCTCTTGGATTTCTATATCGTCGATATACCAGCCAAGGTCGTTGACAACTTGGTTCGAAAAAAAGCGAAATCTTATGTAAATAGTGTCTGTGCAGGCAGGAATAATAAGCCTTTCTTGTTTTAAATCTTGTTCATTTAAATAACTATCTTTCCAAAAATCATAGTCTTGTTTTTTCCACTGTGCAATTGTTCCACTGAAATCATTACTCCAGCTATTTCCTTGATCGCGTGAATACTCAACTGTTGCATAATCATTATTTGCAACTATTGCAGCGTGAATAAATTTTAATTCAACATCAGTTCCCTTCATTACAAATGGGAATAATAGAAATGTGTCGCACTGACCATTTTCGTATTTTCTATTTGGAGCGTTAGCAAAAGAATACGGAGCGCTTGCAAAGATTTCATTAGTTTTTTGCCACGATCCACCAATGAAATACTTTCCGATTTGGGTGTCAAAGTTTTCGGAGAATCTTTCAATTTGACGGATCTCGTCCGAATAAGCAATAATGCGCTCTGATTTCTTGCTTTCGTTTCCATAAACATCGAGCACAGTAGCAGAGTAAACATAATATCCACGGCGGTTGGTTTGGTCGAAAATTTCAAGTGTTTTAGATGTATCGTTTGGATTTATCTCAATAGTTTGGACTTTCAGCCCATCACGATAAAGATTAATGAATTTAGCATTAGCAAGTGGAGTAAAATTATCAGCTCTGAGAGTCGGAATTTTTATATTTAACTTAATTTTAAAATTATCTGAACCATAGGATGAGAGAATTTTTGGCTCGGCTGGTTCTTTTGCACCACCAGCATAAGAGGAAATTGCTCTGGATATGCTTGTATCTTTGCCAGAAACGACTAAGAATTCGTAGTCATATTTTTGATATGCAACAAGGTTTGTATCCGTAAAGTTTTTAGTATTTCCATCGAAAATTAAAGTCTTGCCATCGCTTCTTTTTGCTAAAATGTGGAATTCAGTGGAGCTAAGTGGTTGCCCAAAGCTGCGTTGAGTGGGATTATCCCAGCTAAGTTGAAGTGTGGTTGGCATCTCAGGAATAATTTTTGCTGATAGATTTTCAACAGGCAAAGGAGCGCGAGTATTAACAATAGCAGTAAAAACATCGCTATCAAGCAAATTTATCACAGCATTACGCATATCAACCCAAGTTGGATAAACTATTCCATCATAAAACGCACACCCGCTATAATCACCAGCGAAAGCGTTTCC
>DAIPLL010000128.1:0-3769 GCA_036769265.1 Kapaibacterium sp. (SeqCode) | reverse complement strand
GTGGATATTCAGCACGAACATAGATATAACCCTTGCTTGCACCAATTGCGTAAGCACCAATTATCATACCTTCGATAATTGAAAACGGATCGCCCTCCAAAGCACTACGATCCATAAAAGCACCGGGATCGCCTTCATCAGCATTACAAACTACGTATTTAATTGGATCTGGATTAAGTGTTCGTGTATTTCTCCATTTGATACCAGTTGGGAAACCACCACCTCCACGACCGCGAAGACCTGATTTAAGAATCTCATTGATAACAAATTCAGGATCTCCTTTATAAAGAACGCGAGCGAGAGCTTCGAAACCTTGAGCATGAATATAGTCAGTTAAGCTTTCTGGATCGATTATACCGCAATTTCTTAATGTGATTCTTGTTTGTTTATTGAAGAATGAGACATCGCCATAGAATTTGAAATATACTTCAGTTAAATTATCAGTATGAACCATAAATTCGCGTGCACGACTTTTTTCAACTATATGAATATCGATAATTTTAGATAATTCTTCTTCTGAGTGGAATTTGTAAATTACATTTTCTGGAAAAACCATCATAACTCCGTGCTCTATGGTATTTGGCTCTTCAGTGCAAAGACCAATACAACCACCTTGAAGAACTTTAACTTCAGTTGGAGGTAAGTTTTTTTCTTTTATTAACCTATTGAAAACATCCACCCAGGGTGTGTTGCGTGTATTACAACGGCTTGAAGAACAAATGGTTACAACGTGCTTGTAAAGAGTTTCAGTGGTTTTATCCAGCATAAATTTTGCAACTGGTTGCTGTCCAAGAACATGAGTTTGGAAAATTTCCAATACTTCATCAACTTTAACTTGGGAGTATTTTACAGGAAATTGCTTTGGAATGAATACACCGACAATAGGTTCTTGAGAACATCTACCTGTACAACCAGTTTGTTTTACAACAATGTCGTCTCGACCAGATGCCTTAATAAGTTTTAGGAACTCATCACGAATAGCATCAGAGCCAGCAGCTTTTTCACAGGTTGCTGAACCGACCTGAATTATAATCTTTCCAGTATTATCAGCGTCGGTAGAAGCAAATTCTAGTGCCTTTTTTAGATTTTCGTAATTTTGAAGAACATTTGCCATACACTACCTTAAAAATTATATCAAGCAATTTTATTATGCAAAATAAAAACAAAATTTAAAATATAATAAGGAAAAAAGAGTTTAGACTAACCTAATTCTATAAAAATTATAGATTTAGACGTATTATTAATTATATATTAAAATTTTATTATTTATCTTAATAGTTATATGAAAATTAAATTAACATACAATTAATAGCGATAATTTTATCGATACGTTATTATCAGTATTTTCAGTATAAATATAGATATAAAACAAGAAATATTTTTTATTTTCAATAAGTTATAGTTTTTGTGTATTAGATTTTATTGATAAATATAAATCTAATGATTTATAGTTTTTTGTAGGTGTAAAAAATTTTTTTTTATATTTTCAATTTACTATATTAGACTTATAATATAATTTTATTTAAGGAAAAAATATGAGCCAAGATTTCCATCCTATCCCCGATGAATATTTAAAAGCCAAGATAGAAGAGCTATCTCAATTTATTGATGCAATACCGGAAATTTATCTTATTATTGATAACGAACGTAAAGTAGTGTTTGCAAATAAAGCAATGTATGATTTTTTCAAAGATGAAAAAACAAGGGAAGTTTTAGGGAATAGACTAGGTCATTTATTGAATTGTAGGCATGCGGCTGAATCAATTTATGGATGTGGCACGACTGAAACTTGCAAAACTTGCGGTGCTTTTAAGGCTATAGTAGAGAGCTTGCACGGTAAAGATTCTGTGCAAGAGTGCCGAATTGAGCAAAATGAAACTGGCGATGCCCTTGATTTCCGTGTTTGGACTACTGCTTACAAATATGAAGGCAAGCAGTATTCAATTTTGGCTCTTTCTGATATAAGTGATGAAAAACGTCGGCAAGCACTTGAAAGAATATTTTTTCACGATATTTTAAATACGGCTGGAGGATTGTATGGGATTGCTCAGTTAATGAATGATTCAACTGATGATATAGATGAATATAAAAAAATGATATACAATTTATCCGAAAGATTAATAGACGAGATAAATTCCCAGAAAATACTTTTATCTGCTGAAAAAGATGAGCTGACAATTAATGTAGATGAAGTAAATACCAAACAAATTATTGAGGAAATAGTTCAAATTTATCAGAAAAACTATTTGAGCAATAGGTGTGTGGAAATCGATTCTCAGATTGCTGATATCAATATAACAACTGACAAAACTTTACTACGTAGAGTATTGCTAAATATGCTCAAAAACGCAGTTGAAGCTACACCTGCTCAAGGCACTGTTACAATTGGCTGCACAGAGCTTCAATGCGAAGTTGAATTTTGGGTTCATAATCCAACTTTTATACCTCGAGAAATACAATTGCAAATTTTTAAACGTTCATTTTCAACAAAAGGACGCGGACGTGGTCTAGGCACGTATAGTATGAAACTGCTGAGTGAGCGATATTTACAAGGAAAAGTTGCGTTTTCAACAACCGAAGATTTTGGGACTGTTTTCACAGCACGATATCCGATTAAAATTAAGAGATTTTGAAAATGAGAAAATTACTTTTTTATTATATCATATTTTTAACATTTTCATCTTGTAATTTTTTTCAGCCCAAAAGTACCATAATTCGTATAAAAGGCTCTGATACAATGTTTGAGTTTACTGAAATGCTTGCTCGTGAATATATGAAAAATAATCCAAGTGTAGCTATTTATGTTTATGGTGGTGGTTCTAAGGAAGGAATAAGAGCTTTGGCAAAAAAAGAAGTTGATATTGCTATGGCTTCACGGCTACTTACACCAGAGGAGATTAAAGTTTTAGCAGAGGATAATCAAACTATTGGAGTATCATACTTGATTGCGAAAGATGCTATAAGCATTTTTATAAATCCTGCAAATTCAATTAAAAACTTCTCAATTAATGACTTGAAAAAAATTTTCACATGTAAAATTAACAACTGGAAGGAACTCGGTGGTGAGGATCATGAAATTAAATTATACATTCGAAATCCTAATTCTGGAACATATTTTTATTTCCAACAAATAGTTCTAAATGGCGAGAAATATTGCCTATCAGCAATTTCCGAAACCACAACAAATAAGCTTATTGAACAAATAGAAAAAGATAAGTACGCTATTGGATATGGTGGTATAGGTTTTGTTGGGAAAATTGAACATGCAAAGATAGAAGGTATTGAGCCCACGGAAGAAAACGTACGAAACGACCTTTATCCATTAAGTAGGTATTTATATTTTTACACTTTGAAAAATCCAGACGGAGAAGTAAAACGTTTTATAGACTGGGTTCTGAGCCGTTCTGTTCAAAGTTTGATAAAAAAAACAGGTTATGTGCCAATTTGGAACGTTACATTTTAATGCAGTTTTTGCCTGATGAGTTAAAGTTACACTACGAACAAAAAAAAATAGCTATAAAAAAACGTTTGACTGAGTTTGCAGGTGTAACTAAGGAACAATATTTCTATGAATTATGCTATTGCTTATGCACACCGCAGTCGTCTGCTATAAATGCAGACAAGGTCGTAAAAAAACTTTCAGAACTCGACTTCAAGAATAATAGCTTTAATCCAGTCGAAATACTCGCAAATCGCAAACATTATATACGTTTTCATAATCAAAAAGCTCAGAGATTGCTCGAAATGAAGTCAAATTTTGAAATCATAC
>DAIPLL010000127.1:0-3810 GCA_036769265.1 Kapaibacterium sp. (SeqCode) | reverse complement strand
GATTATTTAGAGTATGCTAACAATTTAAACGTTAAAGATTATCAATATATTTTATATTTTTGTAAAAAAAGATTGAATTATGAAAAAATTAAATATTTTAATTGATGATAATATACCGCTTTTGCCTGAAATTCTACACCCCTTAGGCAAAATTAAAACATTTCCTGGACGCACACTTACAAACCAAGATGTTCTTGATTTCGAAACTGATATTTTGGTTGTTCGTTCTACAACAAAAGTGAACGAAAATCTATTAAAAAATTCTAAAGTGCGCGTTGTTGCCACAGCAACATCAGGTTCGGAGCATTTGGATAAAGATTATCTCAAGCAAAATGACATAATTTTTTTTGATTCGATTGGTTCGAATGCTTTATCGGTAGCAGAGTATTGCATTTTTGGGATTTTGCACTGGGCTTTTGAACATAAAATTGACATAAAGAATAAAATCATCGGAATCATAGGGTATGGAAATGTTGGAAGAAGGCTTGCTGTTTTAGCTCGGCATATAGGTTTAAAAGTGATAATTAACGATCCGCCACTTATGAACCAGAAGCCTGACGAAATTAAAAACGAAACACACGTAAATTTAAAAGAATTGATTGCCAGCTCAGATATACTAAGCACTCATACACCACTTAGTTTTGATGGAGAATATCCAACTTTTAGTTTAATTAACGAAGATAATTTGAAATATCTAAAACGGAAAGCTCTTTTACTTCACACCTCACGCGGTGGAGTTGTCGAAGAGAAAGCTTGGTTGAAACTTGCAGCAAATAATCAGTTCTTTTTAATTAAAAGGAAAAATATGGAAATCAAGCAAATTTTAGTTCTTGGTGCCGGTACGATGGGAAACGGCATCGCTCACGTTTTTGCTCAATATGGTTACGATGTCGTTATGTGTGATATTTCAAATGAGGCATTGCAGCGAGGAATGGCAACTATCGAAAAAAATATGTCCCGTCAAGTTTCAAAAGGCAAATTAACAGACGAGGAGAAAGAAAAAGCTCTCTCCAGAATTAAAAAAACAACTGATTTTGCAACAGCTTCTGAAGTTCAACTTGTTGTGGAGGCAGCCACCGAAAACAAAGAAATAAAATTTTCACTCTTTAAAAAACTCGATGAGATAATTCAAAAAGATGCAATTTTAGCTACAAATACTTCTACAATATCGATTACGGAGATTGCTGCAAAAACACATCGTCCCGATAAAGTTATTGGAATGCACTTTATGAATCCTGTCCCTATGATGAAGCTTGTTGAAATCATTCGAGGTCTTGCAACAAGCGATGAAGTTTATCAAAAAATCAACGATTTGACACTAAAAATTGAAAAAACTCCTGTTTTAGCAAATGATTATCCTGGATTTATCGCAAACCGTATTCTTATGCCTTTTATTAATGAAGCAATTATTGCTCTTATGGAGGGAGTTGGTACTGTTGAAGCAATTGATGAAGTAGCAAAGCTTGGATTTTCCCATCCAATGGGACCGCTTATGCTTGCTGATTTAATTGGGCTGGATACAACTTTATCAATTATGGAGGTGCTTCACAATGATCTTGGCGACCCGCGTTTTCGTCCAGCACCACTTTTAAGAAAACTTGTAGCCGCCGGATACTTAGGCAGAAAAACAGGCAAAGGTTTTTACAGCTACAACGGTAATGAGATTATTCCAAATAAATTTTAATTAAAAGGAGAATTTTATGAGTAATGAACGCAAATTTGATTCTGAAAATCCGAATATTTTAGCTGCTTACCAAGCTGAAACCGAAGGCAAATATCTCGAAGCAATCGAACATTACAAAAAAGCACTTGCCGAAGACCCTGAACTAGGAATTGTCTATAAACATATTGGTAATATTTATTACCGACTTGGCAAAATATTAGATGCAATTGAATACCTGAAAAAAGCTACTGAAAAACTTCCGCAGTTCCCCACTGCTCATTACGAACTTGCATTGGCTATATATCGACAGGGACGTTTCAAACAAGCCGCCGAAGTGATGCAAAAGGTTTTAGAGTTAGACGAAAACTTCCTACTCGCACATTACTGGCTTGGAATTATTAACTACCACCGCGGGAATCTGCGTAAAGCAAAGGAACATTATCTTGAAGTAATCCGACGAAGTCCAGATTTTACAATTGCATATTTTCATCTTGGTGTTACAAACCTGCGTCTTGGGTTCTACGAAGAAGCTGTCGAAAACTTCACAGTACTAACAGAACGTAATCCCGAAAGTCCTGCTGCATATGCTTTGAAAGGCGATGCCCTACTTAATCTGGATAGAAAGTTTGAAGCAAGGGAGTCCTACCGTAAAGCACTGGAGTTCGATCCCGATGATGTAAAAGCTAAAAATGGGCTTGCTATGCTCGGTGATTATAAAGATGTTAATTTTTAACTCTTTTAGTTAATTAGCTTAATAAATTTATTGATTACAATAACGTTTCATCCGATGATATTCAATCACCGGATGAAATTTATTTTTTAATTTAACAGTGTGAATTCTGTCTCTACCTTTTTATTAATTATTTTAGGATGTTTCACTTCTTTAATTCCTGTATCTCCTGATACGGTGTCAATTTCTTGTTCATAAATGCTCCTTTGTTCCAGTTTAACCTTCCGTGCTTCCTTAACCACTTTAGCACTGTTGAATGCCCTTGTATTCCATATTTTGCTTGGGCTTGTTTATAAGTTAAGTAGCCCTTTTCTACTTCCTCTACTACCTGCAATTTAAAGGCCAAACTGTAATCTTTTTGAGACTTCTTTACTTCTTGTTTCTCCTAGTTTTGTGCCAACTTTTTCTAGGACGGGGCAGTATAACAATAAAACAAGGCTGCCTCAATTTGGCAGCCTTGTTAATATTTTATATAAAGTGCAACTTATTCTTCTAAACTGCCAACTTCTGCTTCCACGGCATCTAATATTTCACCCGATTTTACGAGTTCTTTCATCTTGTTATGATCGTTGTAGAGTGGGCGATCAACATCCAAGAAATCAACATATTTGCGGATAACTTTGCGCGCAACCTCAACACCGCGTCCATTTTTGAAATTGCGGAAATCAAGTGCTTGGGCTGCAGCCATAAATTCAATACCTAATATACCATATGCATTATCCAAAATCTGATGATTTTTCAATGCAGTGTTCATTCCCATCGAAACGAAATCTTCCTGATCAGCAGCAGCAGGAATTGATTGTATTGAAGCAGGGTTGGATAAAATTCTTTGCTCAACAATTAGCATATCAGCTGTGTATTGACTTAGCATCATACCGGAGAACATCCCTGCACCTTTGGTCAAGAATGCAGGCAAGCCCTGACTTAATGCAGGATTAAGTAATCTATTTAAACGACGTTCTGAAAGTACGCAAACCATAGTAATCGAAGCACCTGCCATATCCATTGGCAACGATACTGGTGTGCCTTGGAAGTTCGCTCCTGTTAGTGTCAGGTCGTCTTCTGGTATGAAAATTGGGTTGTCGCCAACACCATTGAGTTCAGTTTCAACTTGCTTGCGAGCGAAAGCGATTGCATCGTGAGCCGCACCAATAACCTGTGGAGTAGAGCGCATCGAATACGCATCTTGTACTTTCGTTTTCATCTTTCCGGTCAGTAAGTCACTTCCTTCAATGCACTTCATTATGGCTTTAGCACTGCGAACAGCACCAGGGAATCCGCGTAGTTCGTGCAAACGTCTATCATAAGGTTTCATATTTGCAAGCAAAGCTTCGAGAGACATTGCAGCTGCGATTTCTGCCATTTTAAGTAGGCGGTTGAATTCCCAGATATGAATTGCACTCATAGCTGTCAGTAC
>DAIPLL010000021.1:0-14984 GCA_036769265.1 Kapaibacterium sp. (SeqCode) | reverse complement strand
GAAAAAAAGAGAAAATCCTATAAATTTACTCGAAGCAATTTATAAATCTATTGAAAAAGGTGATGACTTAAAACAACATTTGCCTGCTTTAGCAGCAGCTATTACTGCAATGAAGAAAATTCCAAATGTTGAAATTAACCGTATAACTAATGAAACCGAAGAACTCATCGAAAGTATCACCAATGATGCAAATTCAATTATGATTTCATTGCAAGTACAAGACATTACTGCTCAGCAAATTGCTGCTGTGAATAATCTTTTGGAAACTATTCAGGCCAAATTAGGTAAAATTCTAACTCACTTCAATGAGTCTGATATTAATCAGCTTATGCATAAAGAACCTGAAGATAAGATGAAGGTTTCTCAACTTCACCGCAAGATTGCTTTCGATCCCGATGCTGTTGAAGCCATTGCAAATAAAGAAATTCGCCAACAAAAAGTAGATGAAGTTATCGAAGAACACACTACTGGTGCATTAGACGAACCAGTTGATATGGATGAAATTAATAAAATGTTTGCTAATCAAAATCCTTCAACTGAAGCTACAGGCAATATTCAAACACCAGATGTTGCTAAAGAATCAGAAGAAGATCCATTCGAACAATTTTCTCAGGATGATATAGACGCTCTTTTTGGAAAATAATACGGAGTGTGATATGGCTTCAATGAGTTTTAACGACCCAGAAATGCAAGAATTATTTGAAGGCTATTTGATCGAAACCTCTGAATTGCTCGAAAATCTTAGTCAAGACCTTATAGAAATCGAAACAAAAACCGATGATTTAGATTTAATCAATCGTATTTTTAGAAGTTTTCATACTATTAAAGGTACCTCATCTTTTATGGGGTTCACAAGCATTGCTGAAATTACCCATCATGCAGAAGAAATTTTAAACAAACTTCGTCGTAGCGAAATTAAAGTAAACCAGGATATTATCGATGTCCTTCTTGAAGTTCAAGATTGGATTACTCTTATGATTGGAAAAATTAAAGAAGGTGTAGAACCAACCGCCGATTACTCTGCTACGATAGAGAAAATTCAAAAATTAAAGGAATCTCAAATTTATTCTGCTGCCTCTGAACAAGAAGAAGACAAGCAGCAAATTTACCCTGAAGGTACAAGCTTTGTCGAAGCTGTGCTCTCAAATCCCGAAATTGTTACTAAACCTGGTGATTTTACTGATGAAGAATTGAAACTTATTGATGCTGCTTTCAACGAAATCAATGCAAAATTTAAAGAAGAAGTTGGATTAATCCCGTCCGACACAGGAACAAAGAACGAAGAAGATGAAGAAATTACAATAAATGAGGAAATCTCCCAAAATATCGAAAAAAATGAACTATCACAGCAAACTCATCCACAAAAATCGGAACATATTCATGGGATACCTATTGTTGAGAAAGTTTCAGCCGAAGCTCCAACAAAGATAAATAATTTAGCAAAGGAAACTTCTGCAAAAACACAATCAAAAGCAATAGCTTCGGACACTATTAGAATTGACGTCAATCGTGTCGAAGCTTTGATGGATTTATCCGGAGAGCTTGTCCTTGGACGTAATAGGCTGGCTCAAATTTCTGAAATTATTGAACAAGAATTCGGCAAAGGCGAATACGTACGAGATCTGATTGAAACTACCGCGCAAATTGACTTCGTTACTTCGGAAATCCAAGCTGCAGTGATGCGTATGCGTATGGTGCCTATTGGTAAACTCTATCAGAAAGCGCCTCGAATTGTTAGAGACTTAAGCAAAGAATTTGGCAAAAAAATTAATCTTATCGTGCAAGGTGAAGAAACCGAAATCGACCGTGGTATTATAGAAGAGCTTAACGATCCGCTTGTTCATATGATTCGCAATTCTTGCGACCATGGTATAGAACCTCCCGAAGAACGCATTCGCTTGGGCAAACCAGAATATGGCACCATAACCCTTGATGCCGACCAAGAAGGTAACAATATCGTGCTTCGTATATCAGATGACGGACGCGGTATGGATCCTGACAAACTTAAAGCAAAAGCAATAGAAAAAGGCATCATCACACCAGATCAGGCTGCTCAAATGTCCCCTCGTGAAGCTTTTCAGCTTATTTTTGCACCTGGATTTAGCACAGCCGCAAAAGTTACTGCTGTCTCTGGTCGTGGTGTTGGTATGGACGTAGTACGCACTAACATCCAAAACCTTAAAGGTATGATCGATATTGAGTCCGAACTTGGCAAAGGTACAACTTTTATTATCAAACTCCCGCTTACTTTGGCAATTATTCAGGGATTACTTGTCAAAGTTAAAGATGAAACTTACGCACTTCCATTAAGTTCTGTTGTGGAAGTTGTAGCGATAAATCTTGATAGTGTTTATACTGTTAGTCATCAAGAAGTTATACGTATTCGTCAGGAAGTTATCCCGATATTACGCTTAGATAGAGCACTTGGTGTCGAAAATCCACGCGAAGACTTAGAAAATCGCTATGTAGTCAACGTTGGTCTTGGTATGCAACGTATTGGACTTGTCGTTGATGAATTACTCGGTCAGCAAGAAATTGTTATAAAATCTCTCGGCGAATACTTAGGTGGTATAACAGGTATTGCTGGCTCGACAATTCTTGGTGATGGTCGCGTTATAATGATTATAGATGTTGCAGATTTAATTCAATCAATTTACAAAAATGAATTTATGCAATTTGGCAGATAATTTAATTATAGCTTATAGCCTAAAATCAAGCCATCTCCAATTGGCACAAGCGTAACGAAATAGTTTTCGTCCGATAGAAAAATTTCGTTAAATAATTTTATCGACTTAACTTCATTTGGGTCGCGTTCGGGAGCACTATCGAGTATATAACCAAATGCAAATGCATTGTCTGCTGCAAATATACCGCCTTTTCGTATATGTGGTGTTAGTTTCTTCAAATACAAATAATATCCGGGCTTATCTGCATCGACAAACACAAAATCTAATTGATGATCAAATTTACAATTTTCTACAAAATTTCGTCCATCATCACATATTACTTCAATCTTATGTGCAACACCTGCAATTTTTGCATTTTCTTTGATTATTTCAACATATTCAGGGTTCAGTTCCACTGCTATAACTTTACCGTTATCTGGCAAAGCTCTTGCCATAGAAATCGCACTATATCCAGCCAAGCTCCCTATTTCGAGTACAAAACGTGCATCCATTGCCTTCAGCAGTAGCTGCATAAATCTCGCCTGGTTGCCACTTATGTGTATTTTAGGTAAGCCTTTTTGTTCTGCATTATCTAAAATTTTCTTTATTATTTCGTCTTCGGACGTAAATTTGGTATGCAAATATTCATCAAGTTCAGGTGTTATAACTGTTGTTTTTGCTGACATCGTTTCTCCTGTTTTTATGGACGAGTGCCAAGCCGTACGTTCACGTTGACACCGTGCTGGTTAATTTGGTTTAACAATGTATTTATTGATTTTATAGCGGAGTCAAGTTCGTTACTTAATTTCTTGTCATAGATAAATCTATTAGCAAGACCATTTCCCGAACGAACTTCCTCAGTAATTTCATTCAAATTTGTAAGTGTTTTATCTGCATAATTTGCAGTATTTTGCAAACGTTCAAGTAAAAAATTGGTATTTTTAAGAGCTTCTTCAATATCAACTATAATTTTATTTAATTGTGGTTCATTCTTGTTGATTGCCTTTTTTAAATCAGATATAAGTGAACTTAGATTATTTATTGTTGTTTGCAAAGTATTATAGTTTTCTTTTAGTAAATTATTGAGGTTTTGAGTAAGCTCGTTTGTGTTATTTGCAATTTGGTCTAATTTTGCAATAAATTGTTTATCCTTCAATAGATAATTGAAATTTTGCGTTAGTGTATCCATATTCTTTACAAGAGAAGCTGCATCGTTGCTAACTGAACCTAATGTAGCAATCAAGTCGGCAATATCAGCTGTACTTTTGCCGGGAATTTCATTATTGGGATTGAATGGATTTTGAGAACGTCCTGGATAAAGCTCGATTTTTTTCCCACCAGTAACCTCAAGAATAGTTATTCTTGCATAACAATCTGCCCGCAAATCATAAACATAATCTAAATCAGCAGTTATCAAAACCGTACCGTTATTGTTTTCTACAGTTTTTACAAGCCCTCGACGAACACCATTAACTAAAACCGGCGAGCCATCAGTTATCCCGCCGGAATTATCAAATCTAAATTTAACCAAATTTTTCGGGGCTGATACACTTATACCTTTGACAAAGGAAATGCCTAAAATAAAAATTATTACTGCAAGAACTGATACAATCCCGACCTTAAGCTCGATTTTCTTTTGTTTATTCATTCTATTTCATCTTTCTCAAAAAGGACTTTCATCGTTTTTCTTTTCTTCATCGCCAAAATCAAATGTTTCATCGAAAGTATCTGAAATATTTGTATCGAAGTCAGAAAAATCACTTTCATCGAATGTGGTATCAGGATATAATGTTTCAGTTATATTCTTTTCCTCTATTGCTTCGCCGTTTTCTTTTTGCTTACGTGCATCAAGCACTATCATATTTTCAGCAATTACTTCAACAATATTGCGGCGAGTGTTTGTGTTCTTATCTTCGATAGAGCGAGTTTGCAACTTGCCTTCAAGATAAATCCTTGCACCTTTTCGCAAAAGCTTATGGCAAACCTCTGCAAGTCCACGCCAAGCAACCACTGTGTGCCAATCAGTGTGTTCCTGAAGATTCCCATTGCGGTCTTTCCACGTTTCTGATGTTGCAAGCCTAAATGTTGTTACAGGAATACCACTTGGAGTGAATTTAAGTTCGGGATCTCTTCCCACGTTTCCAATTAACATTACTTTGTTTAAAGTTCTCGACATACTTTTCTCCAAACTTTTAATTAATCACCATTTAACTAATCATTTACATCTTGTAAATTATAATAACGTATAAAACAGAAAAAAATTTAAAATGATAATAAAATTTCTACTTTAAGCTTAATTTTTGAATTATATTTGGATATTTATTTAATAAATAGTTGATCGCTTCGATGTCAAAAATTTTAATGTGTTCTATAAGTTTCTCAGAATACAACTTTAAGGAATTTAGATTTTTTTCATTTGCAAAACTCAAGATATTTTCTGCGAATTTTTTAATTTGATTGATTATTAAAAATCTTGTAGCAGTCACCCACTCATTATACAAATGACCAATTTTTAAATTTTCTAAATCTTCTGTTGATATCTCATCTTGTTCGGCTTCTTTATATATAGGATTCAAAATATCAGCATCACAACAACTACTTGATTTATCAAAATCTAAAAACTTCATCAAACTTTTAAGTAAATTCTCTCTTTTAAGTGGCTTTGTTAAATAATCAGAAAATAGTGATCGAATTTCATTTTGTATTAAATTTTCTGTTAGTGCAGTAATTGCAATAATTGGTATTTCAGACGTTTTTTCTTTAGATCTTAGAATTTTAGCTGCCTCAATTCCATCAAGTATAAGCATTTGCAAATCCAGTAGTATTAAATCTGGTTTTTCATTTTCAGCAATTTCGATTACCTCCAGACCATTAGTTGCATATAGTAAATCGAAACTGCATTTATTTAGATAATTTTCTATCACAATTGCATTTGCTTGGTTATCTTCACCAATAAGTATTTTGGCTTTATGGAAAAATATATCATCAAAATTTATTTGTTCTAAAATTGGTTCATCTTTTTCAATTTGTTGGATGTTAAAGAAACGCACTGTAAATGTAGAACCACTTCCAACAACGCTTTGTACACTTATTTCACCGCCTAAAAGATTGACGAGCTTCTTTGTTATAGCAAGCCCGAGCCCTGTACCTTCATAATGACGAGTATTCATACTTTCACGTTGGTGGAATGGTTCAAAAATTATATCGTAGTCATTTTCAGGGATTCCTATTCCACTATCAATTACTTCAATTAGAAAATCAATATTTTTATCTATGGTGGATTTTTTATGTTTAACACGAATTTCAACGAAACCTTTTTCTGTAAACTTAATTGCATTGCTTACTATATTTAATAATATTTGCCGCAGTCGTAATTCATCAATTAAAATATAGTTTGGAAAAGTTTCATCAATATTAATTTTAAAATCAATGCTTTTTTCAATTATTTTAGAATTGAAAATAGATGCAATTTCATTGACAATTTGACGAATATTTGTTTCTTTATACTTTATGACAATTTTTCCTGCTTCAATTTTAGATAAATCCAAAATATCATTAATTAAATTTAAAAGATTTGTACCAGCTGTTTCTACACCAGTAAGATAGTCCATTATTTTTTTATTAGAAGATAATTCCTCTTTTATTAAATCAGTAAATCCCAGAATAGAGTTCAGAGGAGTGCGAATTTCATGACTCATATTCGCAAGAAATTCGCTTTTTAGTCGGCTTGCTTCTTCGGCTTTCTCCTTGGCTTCGACTAAATTTTGTAAGAATTGCTTTTTCTCGATAGCAATACCCGCTATGTTCGATGCAATCTTCAAAATTTCAGAAAGTCGCTCTTTATCATTGTATTCGTATGCCGAGAAAAATAAAACTATACCGACATCTTGCTTGCTTTCGCTTAAAATGCTTGTATATGCCACCCATTGAATATTACTTTTATTTAAAGTAATCAGATTCGTCCCATTTATATCAACTGAAGAGTTAGTTCCCTTCTCAATTAAGTTTATAATCTCATTAATATTAATTTTATTCTTTTCGGAGAGGAAATAATTATATGTTTTTGTTTTATAGTCAAATAACGCAATGGAACAGTTTATACCGTGCAAGAATTCTTCTACTGTCTGAATTAATTTCATTATAATTTTTTCTAATTCTATACTTTTTGCTATCATTTCGAACAAATTAGATAAGCTTCTATCAAAATTTAAAAGTTCGACAAACTCCGATACATCTCGTGCAACACCTTCAATTTCAACAGTGCCTTCATTATAAAATAGAGAATTTCGTGTTTCAAGCCAGATTTTTCCCCCAGACTTACTATTTATTGAGAAAATTGTGTCATTTTTAAAGTATTTTTCTACATCTTCAAGTGCCAAATTAGAGTATTTTAAAGAATCATAAGATGTTAGTAAATATATGCCTATGTGATAATCATTATATATTTCTTCTGGAGAATATCCAGTAATTTCATAGATAGCTGGTGAGATATAATCGAATTTGATTTCCCCTTGCTTAATAAATATTCTATAAATTATGTCTTTAGCATTTTCAGCCAATAGTCGGAACTTACGTTCACTCTCTTCAATCATTTTTTCATTTAATTTTATAGCAGTAATATCTTCATGAATACCTAAAATTACTGTTGGATTATTATTTTCGTCATAAATTGCAATTTTTATTTCTCGCCCGATAAACACCTTTTCATTGATATTAAAATATAGTTCTGGAAATACTGTTGGTTTTTTTGAGCGAATTGTCTCTAAATCTGTCTCGCGATAGAAATTTGCTTTGTTTTCATCAAAAAAATCAAAGTCAGTTTTACCGATCACTTCGCTTGCAGAAATACCGAACATCTGCTCCATCTTTTTATTCCAAATTGTAAATTTAAAGTCATAGTTCGGATCTTTTGCAAACACACCAACAGGTAAATTTTCCACAATAGCATTGAGAAACTTCTGCTGTTCAGCAATTTTTGCTTCATACAACAAACGATTGCTTATATCACGTGCTACGGCTATCCCATATAATTTGCCACCACTATAAAAACTTTTCAGTTGGATTTCTACTGGGAAACTTGTCCCGTCTTTACGATAATGATATTCGTTGTAATAAAATACTTTGTTTATATCTGTCAAATTTGACCTTAGGAATTCCTTTAATTCTACAGGATTTTTGTGTTTAATATCTGCAACAGTCAAATTTTTTATTTCATCTTCATTGTAACCCAAATCATTCATAAAAGAATGATTAGCTGCTACAATATTCAATGTGTCTAAATCAAAAAGAATAATGTTATCAGCTGTTGTATTTAAAGCAATTTGTAAAAGATTAATTGACTCCTCGTTTTTAAGGTTGTCTGTTATATCAAAAAGGGTATTAATTCCGGCAATTGGGTTGCCTGCTTCATCTTTAATTATGCTATATCTAAAACTTATTTGTCTTAATTCACCATGTTTTGTTATTATCGGCTTAATAATGCTCTTATTTTCATTTTTATAAACAACCTCCCAAAAGTCACAAAATGTTTTATCAACAAAGCATAATGAACATTTTTTACCTATCACTTCATCTTGTTTATATCCTGTAATCTCTTCGGCTGATTTATTCCAAGAAAGTATTTTATTATCCAAACCAATTGTAAAGATTCCAACCGGGACGGTTTCAAATAAAGTCTCAAAACGATTTCGCTCTATTATTAGTTGGTTTTCTATTGTCTTTAAGCTTGAAATATCAGTAAGAACTGTTTTTATGTATAAGTTACCACTTATTTCTTTTTTTGCAATTGAATCTACTTGAAAAGTAATTCTTCTATTCGAAGAAGATATGAGAGTTAGTTCAGATAAATTTTTAAAGTTAATATTATTCTTAACAATGTTGAAATGAAAATGTAAATTATCTTGACTTTCAGGTGCCACAAATTTGGAGAAATCCCTTCCAATTAGTTCAGCTTTACTCATTTGAAGAAATTCAGCAAAAGTTTTATTCGTCTCAATAATTTTGAGATCCGAGTCTAAGCTAATATAACCAATCGGAGCGTTTTCAAACAAATCGTAATATTTCGAGAGTGTTAGATTTAATTCGTCTTGTAGTTTTGTTAATTCTTCATTTTGCAGTTCAAGTTCAATTTGATGAATGCTAAGTTCATTAATTAGATATTCAATCTCTTCATCAGAAAGCTTTTTATTATTGAGATGTTTGTGTGCTATTATCTCTTCGGCTTTTTTACGAATTTCGTTACGTTTTTCTTGGTCTATCATATAAGGAAATTCCTAATGTTTATAATAGTTAAAACAAAAAATATGTGTTTTTATTTTAAAAAATTTGTGAAAATTTTAAAAAAAGTTTGGTGGTTTAAAAAAAAGTCCATAATTTTGTATTCGTCATTTGACAACAAAGCCACTTTAGCTCAGCTGGTAGAGCAGCTGATTTGTAATCAGCCGGTCGGCGGTTCGAGTCCGTCAAGTGGCTCTAAAAAGAAAAACTATCCTAAAAGGATAGTTTTTTGTTTTTAATTATCCAAAATCATGTTTTAAAATGACATATTTCTCAGCATAATTCATCCCTTGAATAAAGTTATTTTTTATTGTCTTGTTGGAGCTTCATTTGTATTAAAAACTTTCTTTCCCCAAAATTTATTTAAAAAAAATAATTGTGATTCTTTTTAGTCTAATTTTTTATTTAAGTTTAAAATGTAATATGGAAAGACTTAAACTTGTTCATTCAATTATCGAAAAAGTTTATGCCGAACAATCAAGCAAGTATTTTGCTTATGGAATGATAGCTGAAGCCCAGAAATTTAAGCTTGGCGAAGATATTTTGCCACTTGCAGCATTTATGAATGTCGATCTTTCCCAGAGCAAAAATGTTTCTACGATTTCAAATGAGTTCGGTAAAGAATTAATTGAGAAAATTCAACTTTTCGATAGAATTTCGAAAATATCCATTCCAGAGACTCAACGACGCATTGCTGATCTTCGTAAAATTTTCATTGAAATAACTGATGATTTGCGACTTATAATCCTAAAATTAATCGAGCGATTACTTTCTTTAAAATTTGCCTCTGAAAATAATTCGAAAAATATTATTTCTCTTGCAGAGGAAAGCTTATATCTTTATGCACCAATTGCCCATAGACTTGGAATAAGCAAGCTTTATCAGCCACTCGAAGATATTGCCTTTAAGCATCTTTACCCTGACGATTATCGCAAAATTCATCGCCAAATCGAAGTCCGTCGCCAGACGCTTGAACGCAAGCTGACAACTATGAGCTATCAAGTTGCAGATAGCCTTCGCAAACATAATATACTGGCTGAAATCAAACATCGTGTGAAACGCCCGTACAGTATTTACCGCAAGCTAAAAAATCAAAACACAACTTTGGATGGTATATATGACCTTATGGCTCTACGCGTTATCACTAATACAGAAGAGCATTGCTACCTGACTCTCGGCATCGTCCATAGCCAGTGGATCCCAATTGAAAAACGTTTTCGCGATTGGATTACTTATCCAAAACCGAATGGCTACCGCTCAATCCAAACAACTGTTCACACAACAAGTGGCGATAAGTTCGAAATACAAATACGCACTAAGGAAATGGATATCGAAGCAGAATATGGTGGTGCCGCACACTGGGCATACAAAGAAAAAACTGCTGGGAAAAACGACCTTTGGGTTAAAAAACTAAAAGACTTTTTGGAAAATGATGAGTATTTCGAAAATCCAGCTGAACTTTTCGAAATGCTCAAAAGCGAGATGAAAAGCGATTATATACACGTCCTAACTCCTAAAGGTAATGTTATATCGCTTGTTGAAGGTGCTACTGCACTCGATTTTGCTTTTGCTGTGCACACAGATATTGGCTATAAAGCAATTGGTGCTCGAATTAATGGCAAATTCGCAAAGTTAAAAACTGAACTTCGTAGTGGCGATGTCGTCGATATAATTACTTCAAATAACAGTAAACCTTCACGTGATTGGCTCGATATCGTTAAATCATCGCGTAGTAGATCGAAAATTCTTAAATGGTTCAAATTGCACGAACGCGACCTACTCATAAGCGATGGCAAAAAAGCTTGGGAACAGCTTAAAAAGCAATTTAAATCAAAAATACGTGGCTTTGAAGATGAAAACACATTCCGTCAAAATATTTCAGAATTAGGCTATTCCTCACCTGATGACTTTTTTCTTTCAATTGGGAATGGTACTACAAAGTGTTCACTGAATTTGCTTAAAAAGATTTTTCCTAAAGCTTTTGAAAAAGCAAAAGAGAAAAAGCAATTAACTGAACGTGAAATAAAACTAAAAAAACTCGGTCCTCAAATAAAAGTTGAAGGACTCACCGGCATTGAAACAAAACTCGCAAAATGCTGTTATCCAATCAAAGGCGAGCCAATTGTTGCATTGGTAACTAAGAAAAGTCAAATAAAAATACATCGATCTGAATGCCCTGTTGTCAAAAATCTATCTGAAAAATCCAATCTTAAAAAAGCCGAATGGAGTGATGACGTTGCTCTTCAAACTGTTCAATTAAAGATATTCGGACCTGACTACTCCAACTTGCTTACAACGTTTGTCAATGAAGCAGCAGATGCTTCAATTATTGTTCTCAACACTGAAATGCAGCAAATAGGGAAGAGAGGCATCGCTTTGTTTGCACAATTGCAGGTAAAAGACATCGAGCAGCTAAGAAAATTCACTTCAAAATTAAGACTTTTGCCAGGAATTGAAGGTATTCGTACTTTTTAAAAAGAAAAGCTGATTCTGCAAGAAACGTTATGAGACGATTTAATCAAAATTACAGAATCAGCTTGGTTATTATTTATTTATTTGTTTAATAGCTCAACTATATGCTTTTCAATATTCTCAGGTGTTGTTTGCGGTGCAAATCTATCAACTACTTCACCATTTTTATCAATTAAAAATTTTGTGAAATTCCATTTAATATCATCATTTATAAAACCTTTTGCATTTGCTTTCAAGAATTTATATAGCGGATGAGCATTTTCGCCGTTTACATCAATTTTATCAAATAATTGAAACGTAACACCATAATTTGTTGAACAAAATTGAGCAATTTCTTCGTTTGTACCAGGTTCTTGACTGCCAAATTGATTGCAAGGGAAACCTAAAATTTCAAAACCTTTGTCTTTATATTTGCGATAAAGCTCCTCCAAACCTTTATATTGTGGAGTAAAACCACATTTGCTTGCAACGTTGACAATTAGCAAAACTTTACCTTTATAATCAGCGAGTGATTTATCTTTGCCGTCAATTGTTTTTGCAGAATAATCATAAACTGATGTTCCCATATTAGCACCTTGATTTTGTGAATAACAACTTGCATTTATAAATACAAAATAAAATAAAAAAATAATAATACTTTTCATAATATACCTAAAATTTTTTTTAACTAAGACGAAATATTTATGATGTTATTGCTTAAACTGATATAAGAGAAAAATAAATATAAAATATATTTAATCTATTAGGCATATCTAAGAAAAAAAATGGAAAAATTTTACATTTTATGAAATTACTCAAACAAATAAATCAAATTTCTTTTAAATTTGTAAAGCTTATAAAATTTTAAGTATAATTTTTAAATAGGTTTAATTATGAATATTTTAGTGCTAAATTGTGGAAGCTCGTCCTTGAAATTCCAAATTATCGACACAGATTTAGAAAAAATCGAAAAAAACGAAGACCGTGAACTGGCTCGTGGATTAATTGAAAGAATTGGTAGCGAAGCTTTAATAACTTTGAAAGTTGAGGGTAAAGCATCAATTAAAAGTACAGCACCAATTCGCGACCATAAAGCTGCTATTCAGTACATTATCAAGTGGGTAACTAATCCTGATACTGGTATCCCAGGTATTAATTCACTTGAAGATATTCACGCAATTGGTCATCGTACAGTACACGGCGGCGAAGAATTCAAAAGCTCAGTTAAAATTGATAACGAAGTTATCGCTAAAATGGAAGATAACATAGAGCTTGCCCCTTTGCACAATCCTGCTAATCTTAAAGGGATTTATGCTGCACGCGAAGTGTTCGGACCAAGTGTGCCACAAGTTGCAATCTTTGATACAGCTTTCCATTCCACTATGCCAGAAACTGCGTATCTTTACGCAATCCCATATCAATATTATCGCCGTTACAAAATCCGTAAATACGGCTTTCACGGCACTTCACACCGTTATATAGCTTATCGTTATCGCGTACTGACCGGCAAAACAAAAGAGGAAACAAATATTATTACTCTTCATTTGGGGAATGGTTCATCTGCTTGTGCTATCAAAAAAGGGAAATCAATTGATACGTCGATGGGATTTACACCGCTTGAAGGACTTATGATGGGCACTCGCTGTGGAGACATAGATCCGACTATTATTGATTTCTTACACCACAAAGAAGGTGCTTCGCTCGATGAAATTTTCAATATGTTAAATAAACGTTCAGGATTACTTGGTATCTCAGGCTTGACCAACGATATGCGCGACCTTGAAATAGAAATTGCCGAACACCAAGACCGACGTGCACAGCTTGCAATTGATATGTTTTGCTCGCGGGTTGTAAAATATATCGGAGCATATCTTGCAACAATGAATGGTGCCGATGCAATTTGCTTTTCTGCTGGTATTGGCGAGAATGGACCTGAAGTACGTGAAAAAGTTTGCAAACATCTAGAATTCTTGGGTGTAAAAATTGACAAAAAGGTAAACAATAAAACAATTCGCGGCAAGGAAGGCTTGATTTCAACACCTGATAGCACAATGAAAGTGTTCGTAATTCCTACAAATGAAGAATTGGTTATTGCAAGAGACACTTGCAGAGTAGTTTTAAATGCGCCTTTGCCATAAAAATTTATTTATTTGATGTCAGTAAATGGAACTTTTCACTCAATTGTACCCTTGAATGATTTGTGAAGGCAGTTCCTCCTGAAGTTTTAAGTTTGGGGAATTGCCTTTTCTGTTCTTACTTAAAATCGATTTTTAAATTTCTTATTTCATAAATAACATTTAGAAAGGTTGTTACTATGTCCCAAATTCCATTTATAGTAAATACTCGGAATAAAGCAAAAGCAGTTTTTGCAACTGTTGCTTTCCCTGATGCAGAAGATGAACGCACTCTTCGTGCCAGTCGTTATCTCTTGGATGAAAAAATTGCCAGTCCCATACTTATCGGCAATGAAGCGAACATTACGGTTTTAGCTGCAGACAAAAACATTTCACTCGACGGTGTACAAATAATTGATCCTCAACAAAGTGATTTAATCGACGAATTTGCTAACATTTTATACGAAAAGCGTAAAGCAAAAGGAATGACGCTCGAACAGGCTCGCCAGACAGTGTTTGATCCGCTTTATTTTGCGGGGCTTTTGCTTGAAACTGACCGTGTTAAAGTTGTTGTTGGTGGAAATGTCTCTTCCACAGGCGCTGTACTTAAAGCTGCAATATACACTGTCGGTGTTGCTCCAAATATTTCAATTGTTAGTAGTTTTTTTATTATGGCTTTTCCTGATAAAATGTTTTGCTTTGCCGATTGTGCCGTCAATCCCGATCCAACAGCTGAGCAACTGACCGACATTGCAATTAGTTCTGCTCTTAATTATAAGGCAATAACTGGTGAAGATCCTCGTGTTGCATTTCTCTCTTTCTCCACCAAAGGTAGTGCGGAACATCCGCTGGTTGATAAAGTTCGCATTGCAGCACAGCTTATGCGAGAAAAAGCCCCAGAAATCCCTTCTGATGGTGAGCTTCAACTCGATGCAGCAATTGTTCCCGAAATCGGCAAACGCAAAAGTCCAGGTTCTGAAGTTGCTGGGACAGCAAATGTGCTAATTTTCCCTGAGTTGAATGCTGGGAACATCGGATATAAGCTTGTTCAACGCTTAGCTGGTGCTGAAGCTGTTGGTCCTGTCGTTCAAGGTTTGGCAAAGCCTTATTGTGATTTATCGCGCGGCTGTTCAGTTGATGATATGGTAACTGTTGCAGCAATTTGCTCGCTTATGGCAAAATAAATTTCCATCATTTGAATTTTTTTAAATCTTATAATTTTCATCATAAATAAAATGGCTGCCTTTGGGATTAGGCAGCCACTTATATTATTATTAATTAGTATTTTTATCTTACGACAATTAGTTTTTCTGTTGAAATTCCACGAGTAGATTTTAGAGTTACGTAATAGACACCTGTTGCAAGTGAAGAAGTGTTATATTCAATTGTTTGAACATTGCCAGTTGTTAAGCCGTCAAATAATTTTGCAAGTTCATTTCCCAATGCATCAGTAATACTTAACTTGACATTTTCACCG
>DAIPLL010000126.1:0-3945 GCA_036769265.1 Kapaibacterium sp. (SeqCode) | reverse complement strand
CAATATCAATTGTGCGTTTGCATATAAATCCAGATTTAGATATAGAAGGCGTTTTGCTAACAATGTATGATTCTCGGTTGCGTTTATCAAACCAAGTAGTCGAAGAAGTGCGCCGTCATTTCGAAGGGAAGGTGTTCGATACCCTTATTGCAAGGAACGTAAGGCTTTCCGAGGCGCCTTCGCACGGCAAACCCGTTCTGCTTTACGATGCTACTTGCACTGGGGCAGCTAATTATCTCGATCTGGCATCTGAAATTTTAAAACGTAATTCCATAAACAAATAAACTGAAAATGGAAAAGCAAACAGAAGATAAATTACCCAAAAAAGACAAGATCAAACACGGACTCGGGAAAGGGCTTGGCGCTTTAATCCCTTCTGTTGAATTTAATAAAGAAAAAGGTTTTAAAGTTTCACAAGAAAGCACTACAAGTGAAGAAACCAAAGGAACTGTTACTTTAATCGATATAGATAAAATTAAGAGAAATCCTTACCAACCAAGGAGGGATTTTGATCCAGAAGCCCTTGAAGAGCTGAAAAATTCTATTTTAAAGCACGGCGTCATTCAGGCAATTGCAGTTCGCCACTCGATTAATGGTTATGAGTTAATTTCAGGCGAACGTCGATTGAGAGCATCGATAGCAGCAGGATTGAAGAAAATTCCCGCTTATGTGCTTGATGATGTTACTGATAAGCAAATGCTTGAGCTTGCACTCATCGAGAATGTTCAGCGTGAAAACTTAAATCCAATAGAAATTGCTCACGGTTACAATCGACTTATTGAGGAATGTAATTACACACAAGAGCAAGTGGCTGAACGAGTTGGCAAAGACCGCACAACTGTAACAAATTTTTTGCGCTTATTGCGTTTGCCTGAAAGCATTCAGGAGCTCGTCCGTGAGAAGAAATTATCGATGGGGCATGCACGAACGCTACTGGCTTTGGACGACCCAGCGAAAATGATTGCCGCAAGCCACGAAATTTTAGAAAAAGAACTGTCCGTGCGTGCTACTGAAAACCTCGTACGTGATATTCAAAAAGGTAAAGTAAAATTTACTTACGATGGCAAACGTATAGCCGCACAAAAAAATAAACAAGACATCTTGCCAAAAGAAAGTGCTTTACAATTAGAGGAAATAGAAAATCGCTTGCGTCATATTTTCGCAACAAATGTAAAAATATCACCTAAAAATCAAGAAAGTGGTACCATTGAATTTGAATTTTACTCGATTGATGATTTTGAAAGATTGATTGAAATTTTCGAAAAAGCATTTCAAAAAGAAAACCAAGGATAAAGTTATGATAAAACATACAACACAGGTGCGAGTCCGTTACGCTGAAACCGACAAAATGGGATTTGTTTATAATGGTAATTACTTGACTTATTTTGAAGTGGGACGTGTTGAGCTTATGCGCCACTTTAATTTAAGTTATAGAGATTTGGAAAATTGCGGTTATTATTTACCACTTGTTGATTCGTATGTTAAATATGTAAAATCAGCATTTTATGATGATTTGCTGGATATTGAAGCAACGCTCGACTGGGATACTAAACCGATTTTGAGATTTAATTATCGAATAATACGCAACGGAGAGTTGGTTGCTGAGGGATATACAACGCATTGTTTTTTAAATAAAGAAACGATGAAGCCTGTCAAACCGCCACAGATTTTTATTGATGCAATCAATAAATTGAAACGTTCTGCGTAATTGCATAAGTTGAACGAGAAGATTATGAAAAAAATTATAATTATATTAACTTTTATTATTCCGACATTTCTTATTGCGGAGAGCACACCGTTTAATTTTTTGAGGAATATTTCAAGCGCTCGTGCAGCAGGGCTTGGCGGCAGTTTTGCATCTATTGTTGGCGACCCATCGGCAATTTTCTATAATCCCGCGACTATACAAACAGTAGAAGATAGAAATTTTTCATTCACTTTTACAAAGCACATCTTAGATATCAATAGTGGCAATATTACATATTACCGTGATTTTGAAAAAATTGGGCGTTTAGCAGGAAGTATCGCTTTCACTTCTTACGGCTCTTTTGATTACTATGATAGCGATGGCAATAAACTACCGGGCACTTTTTCGGCAAATGATTTGATGTTTGGAGTATCTTATTCAAACACACTCGATACAAACTTGTATTATGGATTAACCTTAAAATTTGCATATTTATCATTGGAAAAAGCATCAACTTCGGCAATGGCTGTTGATGCAGGGCTACTCTATAAACTACCTGATGGGCGTTCCAATTTAGCTTTTAGCATTTTGCATGCTGGCAGCCAGCTAACAACTCTTGAAGGACGCCACGAGAAGCTACCATTAGATGTACGAATTGGTGCAAATCACAGATTGCGTGGATTGCCTTTGCTTGCAAATATTAATTTTCATCATTTAGCTGATAAATCAAAAAATATTGCTGAAAAATTTAGGAATTTCTCGCTTGGTGGAGAAATATACTTAGGGCGCTATATTCAATTGCGCATAGGGTATAATAATCATATACGTTCTAAAATTGCAAGCTCTTACGATAAAGGTATGACTGGTTTTAGCGGTGGTTTCGGCATTGTATTCGAGGATTTCAATTTTGATTATGCTTTTTCCCAATATGGAAGTGGAACGAATTTGCATAGACTTAGCATTTCAACTCGTCTTTAAAAAAGTTCTTTGTTCTGTTAAACATTTTAAGGTGCAGCAGTTATAAAATATTGCCTACCAATTATATTTGCTTTTATTAAGTTTTTACTTTTTTGTAACTTGTAGTTTTGCAAAACGTTAGATGATAATTTTGTTTTTCTAAGATAAGTAATAGTTATTATTAACAATTTTGAAAAGTAAATTGGGCAATATTAACAAAAAAGCTGTTGCAACCATTCTCGTGTTCAGTGTTTTGTTCGCTGTAACAAAACTATATTCCGAAACTAACAAAAATATAAATAAATCATTCCTTCCGGTTTTATATTTACTTTCACCTAATTTGTTTTATGCACTTGGTTTTAATTATCAAGATATTGAAATCGAGAGCAGAACGATTTTCCAACGTGATACTACTATAAGCGATAGACTAATAATTTTGAAAGCCCCAGAAATCGAGCGAACACTCTATTACAAGAAGCGTTTGCCGAGCTATCTTGCAACGCATGCATATTTGGATAGCACATTGAGCGAATTTCGCTACACAGAATATTTTGATTCTGTTGCTGTCAATACTGCATATCCTGTAACTTTTGATGAATATCTTGCGGCGCGAAAAGATTATGTGCAGAAGCAAATTTGGGATTCTCTTCAAACAAGCTACGATCTGAAAAAAGCACTCTCCGGAGGCGATCTTGCAGCGATGATTGGGCAAGCAACTGGGCTTACAATACCTATACCACCAAGCCCAATAACAAGTATTTTTGGTAAACCGACAGTCAGCATTAATGTCAATGGTGAAGTTAATCTCAGAATTGGCTGGCGATGGGATTCGCAGAATTTGGGAACTGTCTCGGCTTTTGGGCAAACGCAATCTTCCCCTATTTTCCAGCAAGATATTAGAGTAAATGTCTCAGGGCAAATCGGCGATAAACTGCGCCTGGGAACAAATTGGAACACCCGGCGCCAATTTGAATATGAAAATGAGTTCAAAGTCGGTTTTGAAGGTGAAGATGATGACATTATTAAGAAAATTGAGTTTGGAAATGTTGATTTTCAGATACCATCGACTTTAATTGGTGGGGGAAGTGCACTTTTTGGCGTTCGTGCCGATTTTCAGTTTGGTCCGCTCTTTTTAAAATCAGTATTTTCACAGCGACGTGGTCAGAGAAAGTTTGTTGATGTGCGTGGCGGTGCAAGCAAGCAGTATTTCACGATACGCCCTTATGATTATGCAAAGAATCATTTTTTCCTTGATACAGCATACTGGGAAGTTTATAACGAATATTTCCGAAATTCAACAC
>DAIPLL010000125.1:0-3967 GCA_036769265.1 Kapaibacterium sp. (SeqCode) | reverse complement strand
TCTAAAGGCACACAAGTTTGGATGAGTCATGGCGATGCCCTCACAAAAATTCCTGATGGATTCGAAATTATAGCACATACTGAAAATGCACCAATTGCGGCTATCCGAAATTCACAAAGAAAAATTTATGGCGTTCAATTTCATCCTGAAGTGCATCATTCAATTGAAGGGAAAAAAATATTAGAAAATTTTGTCCGAAAAATATGTTCTTGCAAAGATACTTGGGATATGCATTCCTTCATAGATACAGCTATCAATAAAATTCGTCAAGAGGTTGGTTACAGTGAAGTTATCTGTGCTCTCTCTGGAGGTGTAGATTCAACAGTGTTGGCTGTTTTGCTTAGCAAAGCAATTGGCAACAAATTACATTGTATTCATATTGATACGGGGCTAATGAGACTTAATGAAAGCTCAAATTTGATGAAGCTATTTCGTGAAAATTTTAATATATCTATTGATTTAGTTGAAGCAAAAGATATTTTTCTAAACCGACTTAAAGGTATTACAGATCCTGAACAAAAAAGAAAAATTATTGGAAATACTTTCATTGAATTATTCGAAATAGAAGCTCGCAAGTTTAATAATGCTAAATGGTTAGCTCAAGGGACTCTCTATCCAGATGTTATAGAATCCATTAGTGTTAAAGGTCCATCAGCTGTAATTAAATCGCATCATAACGTCGGTGGACTGCCTGAGAAGATGGGACTGAAACTTCTTGAGCCATTTAGAGAATTATTTAAAGATGAAGTCCGTGCTGTTGGTAAGGAGCTTGGAGTTCCCGATTGGTTTATAAAACGTCATCCATTCCCTGGACCTGGACTTGCAATCAGAATTATTGGTGAAATCACACAAGAAAGAATTAACATTTTACAAAAAGCTGATGATATTTATATAGAAGAAATAAAAAATGCTAATCTTTACGATGAAATATGGCAAGCTTTTGCTGTATTGCTCCCTGTCCAAAGTGTTGGTGTAATGGGCGATGAAAGAACGTACGAAAACGTTTGCGCTTTGCGAGCGGTAACATCTGTTGATGGAATGACAGCCGACTGGTTCCAACTTCCTTATGAAATTTTAGCAAAAATTAGCAATAGAATTATAAATGAAATTCGTGGAATAAACCGAGTTGTTTACGATATAACAAGTAAACCACCAGGAACAATTGAATGGGAATAATTTAAAGGTGTATTATGGATAAATTTGTTATTCAAGGTGGAAATAGATTAGTCGGACGTGTCAAAATTTCTGGTGCCAAAAATGGCTCGCTTGCTCTTATGCCTGCAACATTGCTTGCCCCAGGGACATATCACCTGAAGAATACTCCTAATCTTCGTGATGTTTGGACAATGTCCCGTCTTATGACAAGTTTGGGTGCATTCTGTGAGCTAAATGGTAATGATCTATTTATTGACACATCCAATATCACAAGCTACGAAGCTCCATATGAACACGTCAAAAAGATGCGCGCTTCATTTTATGTTTTGGGTCCTTTGGTTTCGCGTTATGGTTTTGCTAAAGTATCTCTTCCAGGAGGTTGTGCTTGGGGACCGCGCCCAGTGGATTTGCATTTAAAAGGTTTAGAAAAACTTGGTGCAAAAATAAAATTAGAAAGTGGTTATGTAATTGCGAAAGCTGATAAATTAATAGGAACAAAATTTCACTTTGATATATCAAGCGTTGGTGCAACTGGCAATTTGCTTATGGCTGCTGTTCTTGCAAAAGGATCAACTTTGCTTTCCAATGCTGCTACTGAGCCAGAAATAACTGCTCTTGCACGTTTTCTTGTTAAAATGGGGGCAAAGATTGATGGTATTGGCACCACACAGCTCGAAATTGAAGGTGTTGACGCACTTCATCCTATTGATGAGACAACAATCCCCGATAGAATTGAAACAGCTACATTTCTAATTGCAGCTGCTATCACAGGTGGCAAATTAGAGCTTGAAAATACAAATCCTTATCATTTAACTGCTATTATATCTAAATTAGAAGAAGTCGGTTGCGAAATTGATGTTAATGCAGATAAGATTTCTATTGAAATGAATTCCATACCAAAACCTGTTGATGTTGTTGCAACTATTTATCCCGGTTTCCCAACAGATGTGCAATCGCAATGGACTACTCTAATGCTTGCTGCTGATGGTACCTCAAGAATCACCGATACAATTTATCCTGATAGGTTTAAGTATGTTCCTGAATTAGTTCGTTTGGGTGCAAATATTGAAGTCGTTGATAATTCCGCTATTGTCATTGGCGGGAAAAAGCTTTCTGGTGCAACCGTGATGGCTTCAGATTTGAGAGCTGGTGCTGCGCTCGTTCTTGCTGCACTCATTGCCGATGGAACAAGCGAAATCTTGCGTGTATATCACATAGATCGTGGCTATGAGAACTTTGAAGAAAAATTGCAATCTATAGGTGCAAATATTAAACGAGTTAAAACTGATTTAATTTAAATGAACGAAACATTAAATATAAACGAAATATTTTTCTCTATTCAAGGCGAAGGCACTCGAGCAGGTCTGCCTTGTGTGTTTGTTCGTATGCAAGGCTGTATGCTCCGCTGTAAGTGGTGCGATACCTATTACGCATTGGAACTTAGAGAAATAAAAAACATAATGAGCATAGAAGAGATTATTAACAAAATCAAATCTTTCAATTGCAATTTTGTTGAACTTACCGGTGGCGAACCACTTGCCCAAGAAAATACAATTATACTTGCAAGAATTTTGTGTGAGCTTGGTTATGAAGTTGCTATCGAGACAAATGGTTATTCTGATATTTCCAAGCTCGACAGTCGCGTTATTAAAATTATGGATTTAAAATGTCCTGCCTCTGGAATGAGTAAATTCAACAACTTCGAAAATATTAAATATCTCACAAAGAATGATGAGGTTAAATTTGTTATTACCGACGAAAATGATTTCAATTGGGCAATTGAAATTATACAAAAGTTTGATTTAATTAAAAAAGTAAATTCTATTCTTGTTTCTCCAGCTTTTGGACTGTGTGAACCTAAAAAATTAGCCGAAAAAGTTTTAAATAGTGGCTTGAATATTCGATTGCAATTACAATTGCACAAATATATTTGGGAACCAAATACTCGTGGAGTTTAACAGATAAAATTATCTCGATATTTTTTTATAAGTAAATTTATTCTAATTTTGTAAATAATTTTATTGAAAATTTTAATTTTTTATGGAAACAGATAATAGTCATAACGAAAATAACGAAACAGACTATTTATCTAAAATAAATCCTAATTCAAATTCACAAAGGTTAAGGCAATGGAATTACTTATAGTTATGGTTATATTAGCCATAATTACTTGGCTATTTCGCTTTTTTGGCTTAAAGTATTATTACTATCTGAGAGAAAAAGAAAATCAAGAGTTTTTAGAACACAGTCAAATTACAGATGAGGAATTAATTGTAATTTTAGCCGCTGCTGCCCAGATGGTTTTATGCAAATCGGTTGTTGTGAAAAGTATTAGATTCGTAAAAAATCAAAATGATACAGCTTGGGGAAGAATGGGCAAATTACATATTATGTCCTCTCATCATTTGAGATAATGTAAAAATAAGAGAATAAAAATTATGGGAAATCCTTTAGAATTTGCTTTTATTGTTTATGGTGGAACAGTTATAATTTCTTTTTTTGTAGTTTTTGTAATTAAATCAGTTTATTCGATAATGAAATTTATCAAGAAAAATTAAGGAACTTAAAGCAATGAATGGCTTAGATTTTTACAATTTGTTCCCTGGGATTTCAACACTTTTTTCGAGCCCACTTTTAATTACAATTGGTAGAATTTCCCTAATCATTCTGGGTGGTTTATTGGTGTATTTGGGGAAAAGGGAGATTTTGGAACCGCTTCTTATGATACCTATGGGGTTTGGTATGGCTGCAATAAATGCAGGTGTATTGGTGCTCGATAATGGAGCTTACGGTACCTTGTTTTTGAATCCAA
>DAIPLL010000124.1:0-3974 GCA_036769265.1 Kapaibacterium sp. (SeqCode) | reverse complement strand
TTCAGCGATGCAATAGAACCGTTGAAAATTGGTAAACCATTGCGAAGCACTTTCACTCGATCATTTCGATTAATCTTGCCGCTCAGGACATAACAACCAGCTACAGTTCCAATGCGACTTATTTTGAATATTCTACGGACTTCAACTTCGGCAGTAATTTCCTCTTTAATATCGGGTTTGAGCAAGCCTTCGAGTGCAAGCTGAACCTCGTTTATGCAGTCGTAAATAATGTTATATAGACGAATTTCAATTTTTTCGTTATCAGCTAAACGACGAGCGGCAGCCGATGGAGAAACGTTAAATCCAATAATAATTGCCTGCGATGCTGCTGCGAGCATAACGTCTGACTCGGAAATCTCGCCAACACCTTGGTGCAAAATATTGACACGCACTTCATCTGTTGAAAGCTTCAAAAGCGAATCACTTATTGCTTCAACTGAACCACCAACATCGCCTTTTATAATTAGGTTAAGTTCTTGTACTCCACCCAATTTTATGCGAGAAGATATTTCATCGAGTGATAGCTGACGCACCTTTCGCATTTCTTGTTCACGTTTTAACTTTTTGCGCTCTGTGGATATATTACGTGCTTCCACCTCGCTATCGACGACGAAGAATGTATCCCCAGCTTCTGGCAATCCGTCGAAGCCAACAACTCTAACCGGAACAGCTGGTGTGGCTTCGTCCATTTTGTTACCGCGCTCGTCATGCATAGCACGAACACGTCCGTGATGAATGCCAGAAACAAATGGATCACCTATTCTTAAAGTACCTTTTTGAACAATTATAGTTGCAACGGGACCTAAACCTTTGCTAACGTTGGATTCGATGACAACACCTTTTGCTTTCCGATCAGGATTAGCTTTAAGATCCAAAATATCTGCTTCAAGTAAAATTTTCTCAAGTAAAACATCTATGTTAATGCCTTTTTTTGCGGAAATTTCCACGTGTTGATATTTACCGCCCCATTCTTCTATGAGCACACCGTGATCAGCAAGCTGCTGCTTAATTCTATCGGGATTAGCATCTGGTTTGTCGATTTTGTTAATCGCAACAATCATCGGTACACCTGCGGCTTTTGCGTGACTTATTGCCTCAATTGTCTGGGGCATTACGCTATCATCAGCTGCAACAACAAGTACAACAATATCAGTCACTTGGGCACCGCGTGCACGCATCGCCGTAAATGCTTCGTGCCCTGGTGTGTCGAGAAATGTTATTTCGCGTCCATTCGATAAAGTAACTTTATAAGCACCAATGTGTTGAGTTATACCGCCTGCTTCACCTGCGACAACATTCGACTGACGTATGTAATCAAGTAGAGACGTTTTACCGTGGTCAACGTGCCCCATAATCGTAACGATAGGCGGACGTGGTTTGAGCGACTCGGGTGGATCGATGTCTTCTTCTTCGGTTTGAACTTTTTGAGTATCGATAAATTCAACTTCGTAGCCATAATCATCAGCAATCAAAGTTATAGTATCTTTGTCCAATCTTTGATTAATGGTTACCATTAACCCGAGCGACATACATTTTAGGATTATTTCGTTCGGGGATTTATTCATTAAATTAGCTAAATCACCCGTGGTTACAAACTCGGTCAACCGCAAAATATGACTTTCTCGTTCACTTTCTTCTATCTGACGTATTTCTCTTTCTTTGCGTTCTTGTTTTTTTCTTTGCTTAATACGTTCACGCATAGATGAAGTATGTGGTTCCATTCCTGCGTAAGTTTCTCGGATTGCGCGCATTACCTCTTCTTCGGTAATGGTTTCGCGAATGGATTTCTTTTTCTTTTTACGTTTTTTATCCTTTAATTTTCCGATTTTTTCTTCGGCTTCTGGATCGAAATCCTTCACCTTTTTCTTAAATTTATCTTTTTTGGGTTCAATTTTAACTGGTTCAACATCTTCGAAACCAGTTTCTTTAAACTTTTTCTTTTCTTTTGGTTTTTCTGCTGGTCTATCATGCGCTATATCAATTTTACCAAGAATTTTTAATCCCGGTGATTTTTGTGCTGTTTGATCAATTACTTCGATAATCTTCTTTTTCTTTTTACGTTTTTTATCCTTTCTTGGTGTAGCTTCTTGCGGAAGAGGTTGTTTTTGTTCCACAGGAGTTTTTTCCGCTAAGGGCAATTCGACTCGTGTAGTAATAGTTGGTTGTACTTTTTCTTCTACTATTGAGACAGTTTCGTCGATTGCTAATTTATGGTCTTCAGCTTTAATTTCTTCAAGGGACTTTTCTTCAGTTATTGTTTGAGTTTCAGGTTTTTTTTCAAAAACAGGTTTGGACTCTTCTTTGAGTTGCTCCTTTGGTTGTTCTTTTTGCAAAAACTCTTCATCAGCAGCAGGTTCTTTAATTTTCTCAATCTTTTGCACTGGTTCGTGAATTTCCTTTTCAACCGTTTCTTTTTGAACAGGAGAAGGGACAATATCAATTTTTTCGACTGCTGGAACTTTTGGAGTATCAATCTCAATTTTATTCAGCTCATCATCTTCTGCTATAGCAGAGAGATCAATTTTTGCTTTTGGCTGAATTTGTTTATGTATTTCTTTATGCTTCTGAAGTTTTTCTCTTTGCTTTTCAGCAGCTTTTTTTTCTTTTTTAAATTTATCGTAAACAAGTTCTGCCATTTCTTCGCTAAGCACAGCAGTAGGTTTATTATCGATTTGGAAACCTTTCGAACGCAGGAATTCAACAATTGTTTCGCGTCCAATGTTAATTTCAGAAGCAATTTTGATTAATCTTATTTTGTTTGATTCAGCCATAATTAAGCAAAAAAATTTTACAAACTATTTTTCAAAAATTTTTTTCGACAGAAGTGAAAGGATTTCTGGTTTTTCATCTTCATCGAATTCAGTAAGAATAATTTTTCTATAATCAAGCAATGACTTAGGTGTAAGTTCTTCTAATTCAAGCAGTTGATTTATATCTGCATCAAGGAACTCACGTGCGGTGGTTATTCCGAGTTCTTTTAATTTTTCGATAAGGGTATCGCCAAATTCAACTTTAAATTCAGCTAAATCTATATCTTCCCCACCTTCTTTGACAAGTTGGATGTTAAAACCAGTTAGTTTAGAAGCAAGACGAACATTCTGCCCATTTTTACCAATTGCAAGAGAGACTTGATCTTCGGAAACGAGTACAGTTGCGGTGCGGGTTTCGTATGATATTTGAATGTCTCGTACTTTTGCTGGTGCCAATGCACGCATAATGAAAACTTGCGGATTTTCAGAATATTCAATTAAATCAATGCTCTCGTTGTTAAGCTCGCGGACTATTGCATGGATGCGCACTCCTTTGAGCCCAACACAAGCACCGACAGGATCGACACGGTCGTCATAAGACTGAACAGCAACCTTAGAGCGTTCACCAGGTTCTCGAGCAATAGCTTTTATTTGGATAACACCATCATAAATTTCAGGTATCTCGATTTCGAACAAACGCATCAAGAATTCGTCGCAAGCACGCGAAAGTATAATATCCGGTTGTCCGCCGGAACCGCTGCGTCGCACTTCTTTAATTATTGCTTTAATTGGCTGATTCTTTTTGTACCTATATGGTTCATTAGGTATTTGCTCTTCACGTGGCAGACGCATTTCAACACGATTATGCATAACAAGTATATCGTGGCGACGTATCTGATAAATTTCACCAACTATTATTTCTCCAACACGATTGGCATATTCTGTGTAAATATTGTCTTTTTCAATTTCGCGTATTTTTTGATTTAGGTTTTGCGAAGCAAGAGAAATAAGACGGCGTCCAAAACTATCTGAAATATTATCCAGCGTAATTTCCTCGATATACTCATCGCCAATTTCAAGAGGTTCATCTGTATAAAGGCGAGCTTCTTCCAGAGAAATTTGAGTATCTGGATTTTCAACAGTTTCGACAACTTCTCTCATAAGGTAGATTTCGATATCGCCTTTTTCCATGTTTACAATAATTTCGAAATTAGCATCCTGCCC
>DAIPLL010000123.1:0-4000 GCA_036769265.1 Kapaibacterium sp. (SeqCode) | reverse complement strand
GCGTGCAATTGAATATCGATAGGATGTCGCTTGCGGCTTTGTTTATTGCTATTACGATGTTTTTAGGGGGAATATCTTTTCATCTTTCAACGTCTCAATTTTTATATTTAGCTGCAAGCGGTGCTATTGGTTTAATTATCGGCGATACAGCTCTTTTCCGTGCTTTCCGAGAAATGGGACCACGCATCAGCTTGCTTATATATTCGTTTAATCCAGCAGTTGCGGCACTCCTTGCATTCATACTTTTTGGCGAAAAGCTATCTCTTGTGAGCATTTTCGGCATACTTATCACTTTGGCTGGAATTGTCATGGTCGTTGCTGAAAAGCCTAAGCAATTTCATCCGCAGATGTTCAAAGTAACGCTCGCAGGTGTAATTTTTGCTTCTATTTCTGCAATTGGTCAGGCTGGTGGATTGATTCTCGCAAAGTATGCATTCAATGAAAGTTACATACATAGCTTTACTGCTACATTCTGGCGTATTTTATCATCTGTTGCTATATTCCTTCCGCTTGGTATTCTTCTGCGTCGTTATGAAAATCCATTTAAGTTGTATTTAAATGATAAAAAATCATTTAAATTTATCTCAATTGCTTCAATCATTGGTCCATATCTTGGTATAACTTTAAGCTTTTTCGCAATTTCACATACAAAACTTGGCATTGCATCGACCCTGCTTGCAACCGTTCCAGTGATGATTTTGCCAATGACTCGCATAGTTTACAAAGAAAAATTATCAATTATTTCTGTTTCTGGCGCAATTATTGCTTTCATTGGAATAGCTCTTTTGTTTGTCTAAGAGAAATGATCTAAAATGAAAAAGCTATTTTTTATTCTTTTTGTTATAATGGTTAGTTGTTCCGGAAAAGATGATAAAATAGTTGAAATCGACTTACAAAAAGAAATTTCCTACCGTGATAGTTTGTTCAAATTTATCATTTCAAACAAGAATAAATTTAAAGAATTGCCTCTTGTTACCTTCGAGTCGGATAGCACATCTGACTACCTTTATTTAAGTGCTTATCTCGAAGGCGATAAGCTGAAGTTTTTCCATCAGCAATATTCCGAATCAAACGAGCTTTTGGAAGATTATTTCGTAGCCGATGAAGCAGAAGATTTGATTTTTGTCAACTCGCGTGGATTCAATCCTAATACAAAACAAAAAAATTTCGAAAGAAAAATTTATTTTCAAAAGGATAATCCAAAACCTATAAAAGACACCTTAATCGGAAATAAAAAGGATTTGCAAAGTGCAGAAGAATTTTACAATAATTTCTATGAGCTTTTGGAAGCAATGGAGATAAAATTGACTGATGAGCCGAAAAACTAAAATTTTCTTGAATCTAACAAATGGAATTGAAGCTTTAGAACGATACAATCTAAATCTTGACGAAGTATCGTTTATTCGTTTACAATCTTGCCATTGTGAGCGCAGTAAATTTGTAGAAATTTTGCAAGAGCTTGATTATAATTTTCTACTGAATTTAGCTCTTGGCTATAGATGCGTTGTATATGACTTCGGAGCAAATAGCCCAACGAGCAAAGCACTCTACATTGGACTTACGTGGGTTAGATATGCACTTATTCGCCGATGGTTCGATAAAATAATACCTGTCGAAATAAAAGGATGGGATTTAAGCAAGCGTTTCGATATGTTTTACAGAAAAATTGACGACAAAACAAAGCGGAAGCTGGATTATTTCAAGAAGTTTTTGCTAACGGATGATATTTACATTGAAACTATCTCCGAAGCAATCGCAAACGACAACAAACCTGAGTATTTCCGCAGCATTTTAGAGCGTGCGATTGCTAATAGCCAAAAGATTTAAGCTGACGTGGATTTGATCGCCATTTAGGCCGCACTTTTACAAATAATTCTAAAAATACAGGCACACCAAGATGAGCTTCAATAGACGAACGAGCAAGCTCACCTATGCTTTTAAGACGGGCGCCCTCTTTGCCAATAATGATTGCTTTCTGGCTTGGACGTTCGACTATAATCTCTGCCGAGATAAACCATTTCCCGTTTGGACGTTCATTAAATTCAACAATAGAAACCTCCGTAGAGTATGGTATTTCCTCTTCGCATTGCAAGAAGATTTGCTCTCGGATTAGCTCTGCAACAAAGAAACGCTCGTTTTGCGTGCTTAAAACGTCTTCATCATAATAGAAAGGCATTTTTGGCAAATATTTTTTCAAAATTTCGATTGATTCTGCGACTTGTTCGGGATCAAGTGCTGAAATAGGCAAAATTTCTGAAAAAATTCCCTTCTTTGCAAAATAATCAATAGCTGGGAGCATTGCCTTTTTATCTCTCAGCAAATCAACCTTGTTCAAAAGTAAAATTTTTGGTGCATTGGATTTAGCAAGAAGTTCGAAAAATGAACTATGGAAAGCTTCTTTACCATTGTAAAATTCAGTAACATCAAAAATAACAAGCAAAATATCCGCCGATAATACTTCTTCGGAGACGTACTCCATCATCGCTTCGTGCAAAGCGTAACGTGGCTTTATAAATCCTGGTGTATCAGTAAAAACTATTTGATAATTGTCCTTAGTGTATATACCGAGTACACGTTTGCGTGTAGTTTGCGGTTTTGGAGTAACAATTGAAAGCTTTTCACCCAGGACGGTATTCATAAAAGTAGATTTGCCGGCATTTGGTTTGCCAATAATAGCAACAAAGCCGGCATAAGTGTTTATTTGGTTTTCACTCATTATTGTTGATTTTCAGATAAATTTTTCTTCTTCGAGAAAAACTTTATCAAACCTAAAGGTATAATAACGCAATATCCTAAAATAAGCAAAATAGGAGCTATAACTGTTGCAAATGGGTTATTCCATTTTCCATTAGGAATAGCTGGTTCGTCGGTTATACCGGTTGCCATAAGCAGGTATCCAAGAAGAATGACCGCCAAACCAATCCCAATGATAATCATGTCCTTCTTTTCAAGAGGGAATTGCCATTTCACAGTTTCTTTTTTTTGCATCTGTTTTTTAGTTTGTTTTGCCATAGCAAACCCTATTTATTTTGCAATTTTTCTTGCATTATAAGCTCGGCTACTTTCAAGTCGAATGGAGTAGTAATTTTAATGTTTTCATCTTCGCCATCGACGATTGTAACTTTGTAGCCGATAAACTCAACAAGCGAAGCTTCGTCTGTGCCGATGAAGCTTGCTTCTTTTGCTTTGCGATAAGCTGAGGTGATAATATCAGTCCAGAAACCTTGAGGTGTTTGAATAAGCGAAAGTTTATTTCTTTCAAGTGTTTTAACAACCAAACCTTTATTGTTTACTTCCTTGACTGTTTCCTTTGGTGGAATACCAGGTATGACTGCACCGAAATCCTCTGTTTCGCTGATGATAGTTTGCACAAGCTTTGGCGAAGCGAACGGTCGCACAGCATCGTGGACGAGCACAATCTCCGAGTTCTTGATAGTTTCTGTAAGCAGTCCATTGAAAACGCTATCTTGACGTTCCTGCCCACCAATAATAATTTCCTTAACTTTTTCGCATTTATATTTTTCGACTATTTCTTTTGTGTACGTGAACCATTCATTATGAACAGCAATAACAATTGAGACGACATCTTCAACAGTATCGAATATGCGAATTGTATGCACTAAAATAGGGATACCAGCAAGATCAACAAATTGCTTGGGAACTTGCGAACCAAAGCGTTTGCCTATACCACCGGCGGGAATAATAACACTACTTTTCATAATTATTCAATTTTTTAATTCTTACAATTAATAAATATAACGATTTTTTATCAAAATTACTGCATATTAATTTTTTTCCCCAGCTCTAAAAGTGATAAATGCAATTTCGTAATAAATAGCTGCGCTTCATCGAGCGTAATAACAAGTGGTGGCACAATACGCAAAACTTTACCCGAAGCAGCATTAGCAATCACTTGCTGGTTGAGTAATTCATCAACAAGCAACTGGGCATCAAAGGTTAGAAGCAGTCCAAGCATAAGACCGTAACCGCGCACTTCTTG
>DAIPLL010000002.1:0-31974 GCA_036769265.1 Kapaibacterium sp. (SeqCode) | reverse complement strand
CTATATTGGTACTGCCTCGGATGCCGTTCAAGAGACAGGTTCAGGTTTGCCAACAACTGTTGGTTCGCTTGAGTTCAATTATAATAGGTCAGCAGCTGATAGGTATGTCAATTTAACAAATAATAGCACATTAACTATCAGAGATAGCATTGTTTTCAGAAATGGACGTTTCCGTAATCGTGATGGGAGTAGAGAAATCATTTTGAGAGGCGATATCGTAAATTATTCTAACGATGTTGGTTTTCATAATGGGACCAACCCATCCAATAGACGTTTGAACTTTTCTGATACACTTACTCAAAGAATTCGGGGCACTGCTTCTTTAACAATTTTCCCACAAACCGTAAGAATTAACAAACAAAATAACGGAATAATTGCAGAACATAATATCCAGTTTAATGATTCTGTTCAGTTTGTTTCTAATACTATATTTACTCTTAACGATAATACAATTACAACATTTGGCACTAATTGTATAATTGATAGTTTAAATAATTTTAATTCTAATCGGCTTTTTAAAGTTAGCAGTGGCAATAATACGGCACGCTTAAGAAAAATTTATCCTATTAATCCAAATGGCACTTATACCTTTACATTCCCTGTTGGTGAGGATTCGCTCGGGTTGCGTCCAATAAGGTATAGCGAAGCAAGAGTTACCCTTACAAATCAAAATTTTCAATCTAACAATTATCTTGAACTCACTTTGAGAAGTCTTTATCCGCATCCTAATGCTCCTTCGGCAAATCCTAATATGTTGCGTAAGTATTGGAGTATTTCGACAAGTAATATTTCAACTGGTGCAAACTCAACCTCTTCACTAAGATTCAAATATAATGATGCTGAACGTGTTGGTAACATCTTGCAATATAGACCTCTGCTATATCGCCGCTCTAATGTTGAACCAAACGATCCAGGTTGGGGTTTCGCTATATTCAACGCAACTAATTTGCAAATAGATACTACAAATAAGTTTATCATTATTGATAATGCACGCACTCTACCAAATCATGATTGGACCGCTGGCGAGCCATCTTCGTTTGAACGCAGCAGAACATATTGGAGCAGGGCTTATGGTGCTTGGAGCAATCCAGAGACTTGGACAAACTTCTTCAACAACGGCAATCCCCACTCAAGTAATGTAGTTGCTCTAAATACACCTGGATTTTTCCCCGGTGATACTGTGATAATTGGCTCTAATCATATGGTTACTTTCGATAGCACGCCTCGATACCCCATTGATAGTTTGGCTGTAGGTCTTACAGGTTCACCAAATTCTGTTTATTTGCAGTTCGACAACTTTATGAATAAATCTCTAAGAGTTAGAAATACTCTTCACATAGGTCCAGCTGGCAGACTTCAAAAACCAAGTGGTCCGTTTGTTCGTAGTTTAGATACATTATACATAGAAGGTGTGTTTAGAAATAATGCACCAAGCCCAGGCGGAGTTTACCTAAGAACTAACGATACGATAAACGTAGAACTTCATTTTGTTGGAAGTAAGCACTCATTTATACAAGGCGAAGGAAATTATGGATCGATAGCTAGTGTTCGTGTTGCTAAAGCGGATTCGGTTTATAATCTGCATAACGAATCGCAATCATTTTCCAATGCATTTACAAATGCAGTTTTAAATATACCAGCAGTTGATTTTAAGCTCGATGCTGGTATGTATTATCACAATAACGCCGCTAATATTACACTTTCTACCGATGGCGATGGTGATGTGTTCCTTGGCGATCTTGTAGGTCTTGTGGTGCAAAATGGAACAGTTACTTTCAGCGATGGTTTGATTTGTGGGCAAAATGCATCAGTTTGGTTAATGAATGGTACTATGAATGTCGGTAACCAAAAGGATGAACATTTCCAATATGAAAGTGTTACAATAATAGATTTTAGTGGTAGCAGCAAGCTAAATATAGCAGGTGCATTGCGAAGACGCTTCCTTACCTCGGCTGTTGATTTTCGGTTGCGTGATAGTGCAGAAATTACAGTTATGATAAAAGGTGCAACAACTAATTCGTCAGCCCGTCGTGCTGCGTTCGATTTCGGTGAAGCGAACTCCAAGTTCTCGATGACGGGCGGTCGCCTCCTTGTGATGAGAACAATGGACACTAGTGCCCTCGGAGAGAAGGACCCGGATTATTTTGTAAATACAACGGTTAACACTGTTACTGGTGGAACTGTTCAAATAGGGCACCCAGATTCGCTAATTACCAGTGCTGTAAACTTTGATATAATTTCATCTGTCCCATTTTGGAATCTTGATGTTGCTAATACTTATGGCAAAGAATTGTTGGTTGGAAGCCCTATTATTACAATTAGAAATGATCTTACAATTCGAGATAGTGCAAAATTTAATTTAAATGGCAATACAGTAAACTTAGGAGGCGATCTTACAATTAATGGGCGCTTCTTTACTGGCAACACTGGTCCTCGCCGTTTTGCTTTTAATGGTAATAGCTTATCTAATCCCTCAACTAAACAAAATCAAATTGTTAAAATAAAACGTAACGATAATAACCCATTTTTTGACTTAGCAATTAGCAAACCTAATGGCGGAACAGTCGAATTATCAAACGATGCAAATTATCCAAATTCAAACTTAATAATACGTAATACACTGGAGTTTTCTATTGGTAACAGTGCAATAATCAATACCAACTCAAGATATGTTCAAGTTGGTACAACTGCTGCAGATCTTGCATCAATTCAACGTTTTGGTAGTGGACATGTAAACGGTGAACTTCGCCGATGGATTAACAACGGACCACAAAATGTTACCTTTACTGTTGGTACTTCAACGGATTACACGCCCGCAAGTCTTGCTATATCAGCTGGCACAGGCACAGCTGGCTTGCTTTCGGTTACTGCTTATGGAGTGCCTCATCCAGACATTGCGAATTGCAACCTTCATTTAACTGGGACCGAAATTGATCGCTATTGGAGCATCACACCAGCGGGCAGCACTCCATTTGCTCTTGGCTCTGGAAGAGATTATGCACTTACCACATTCTTCAAAAAAGGTTTACAACCAAGCGGTGATCAAAAAGTTGGAACAAACTTTGGCATCTTCGAACATTTCCGTCGAACACCAGCTTGGAATTCACCTGGCACCTGGTTCACAACTGTCCCTGATGATAGAACTGACTCATCAACAACTACAAAAAATAACACGGAATTCGGGGATTTTATAATAGCTGAAATTGCAGGTATGCGTTTTTATTCGCGTCAGTCCGGTAATTGGAACGATATTAATACTTGGTCTAATGTTGATTATACAGGTCCAGTCGCTTCTCGTTTGCCCAATCAAGAAACTGATAGAGTATTTATAGGTAATGGACGTATTGTTACAGTAAACAATACTAACCCAAGAATCCGTTCTCTTACAATAGAAAAAAACAATGGGCAACCTGGTAAATTGGTACTTCTCGAGGAACGTTATCTTCGTGGATTGTCTTTCGAACTTCGTGATAGTTGCTATATCTCGACCGATCACCCTTATGGTTTTAATTCAATCAATGGATTTTTCCCAAGCGCCGGAGCTGTTAGAACGACAAATGTTCGTTCCTTTGGAAAAGGTATTTTTGAGTATATAGGTACTCAGGATCAAGCTACTGGCGATGGTCCTACCAATCCAAAAACAATCATTGTTAATAATCAGGGTTTGGTTGATAAAACAGTAACATTTTCACCTGCCACATTTACTATTCAAGATACTATTGATGTTGCACTCGGTTATTTATCTTTTGGCAATGCTAATATTAATCTTCAAGGACATTTAATCGCTCGTAATGGCACAAGAGTGTTTGGAGGTAATTCAAATGTTACAATTAATGGCACACAAGATCAATTTATTGTTATGAATGACAGCTTCGGTGTCAATTTTTATAATCTTACAATTAATAAAACATCAGGTAATGTAATTCTGAGTGGGACATCGGATTCAACTGAACTTAAAATACAGAGAAATTTAACTTTTGAAAATACAAATAATGCAATACTTAACTCAAGATCGTCAAATAAGGTAGTTAAATTGCTATTTGATACTACGACAGTTACACGTAATGGACTAGGGCACATAGATGGGATGCTTCGACGTCCGTTTAGTACTGGCTTGGGTTCGTTTATTTATCCTGTTGGTTTTTCAAACATATACTTACCTGTCGAAATTAGTCTTTCAAGCGGTAGTGGTACGCAAGGATTTATTACTGTAATTGCAAATTCTCCACCTGTCAATTTTGGTACACGTATTGACAATGTGAAACGTATAAATTATTGGTGGAATATATTAAAAGATGATAATTTTTCACTTGGAAGCCGTTTATTCAATACAAAATTTAATTTCCCAGCAAGCCAGATGAGCAATTTCCCTGGCAACGATCCATCAAATGCTTATTTAATGAGAAAAGCTTACCCACCACAAATCCCGCTTTGGGATTTGCGTCCATACTCTAAATTGTCTTGGCAACCTGCCACTGCAAGCGTCGAAATAACAAATACATCTGATTATTGGAACGGTTTCGGTGAATTCTATATCGGAGAAATGAAACATTTGACATTCTATAGTAAACAAAGTGGGCTCTGGAGTGATCACAATACCTGGGCATTAGATCCCAACAGAACTTTACCAGCTCCTATTGGCGAGTTCCCCAATCCTAATAGCGAGTTTATTCGCGACTCAGTTGTGATTGGCTGGAACGACACACAGCATAACGTCAGGCTAAACCTTGCAAGTACATCTATAAGCGGGCTCACTCTCCTTTATAACGGGCGGTTGGACTTGCATAACAACGGGACTATGCTTTCGAATGTAATACAAGGAAACTCTTCGTTCCGTTTACTTGATAGTTCAACTGTTGCCTTTGGTGGCACTATTAATCCAACTACTTCTGTTTTAAACGGTTTTAATAACTATATCCTTGGCAGTAATTCTAATATTGAATTTTATGGAACTCAAACCATAATCCCAACACCATTTGGACTTACAAATTATCCCGGTAATGTAATTATATCTGGTTCTGGCACAAAATTTGTTGTAAATCCTATTACAATATTGGGTAATTTGCTGATAAATGATACTTCGACCTTACAAGTAAATGAAATAAATGCTTTAACTGTTCGGAAAAATGTTATAAACAATGCTAATATTCAAAATCAGGGAATTATTGAAATAGGCGAATAAAATTAAAAGAATTTGCAAGAAATTATAAATTCAGTATTTATACTGAAATTATACTTGATTATGATACGTATTTTTGTTATAAGTGAAAAAGTAAATAAATATTTAAAATTAACCATATAGGTGAAACAATGGGAAACAAAATGAAAAAATTCGGGACAATTTTTTTAGCAGTTTTTATGTTGGGATTCTTCTCAACAGAACTGCTATCGCAAGGCTTTATTAACAACGGCAATTACAATGCAACTTGTGGTGCCGTGATAAAGCTTAATGCAACAAACGCACAAATCACAGGCTCTGCTAATTTAGGGCAGAGTGCTGCAACAGCTATACCAGGTGTTGTTGAATGGGCTTCAACTTCAGCTAACCAAGTTGTGCAACCATACTACTACCAGAGACTTGTAGTTTCAGGTGGCTCAAAAGTAATGAGCGACGGTATTCGCGTTATCGGTGAAGCTTGCCCAACTCCTCTTACGGGTTATGCTCAACTTTCAACTTATCCTTTCTATTCAACAGCATCATCACTTAACTTCGGAACAGGCACATTTTACTACGCTGCAACAGGTTCCCAAAACATTTATCCTACAACTGATCCATACTATATCTTGAATACTTCAAGCCAAGCAACTGTTGTAGCCGCTACAACTGTAACTGCTTATCAGGTAACAGCAACTGAAGACTTTACTGTTGCTGGTACTTTAAACTTAGGTGCTGGTGCTTCTACATTTAGTAACACATCTGATGTTACAGTTGCTGCTAATGGTACTGTAAACACAGCTGCTGGTAACGTTACATTCAGTGGAACTGTTACAACAGCTGCAAATTCAAACTTTAACGTAACAGGTACTGGTAACGTTACTTTCAATAATACATTAGCATTAAACGGTACACTTACTGCAAATGACGGTGGTGCTGGCAATCTTGGCACTGTAACCTTTGGTGGCGCTACTACTATTGGTTCGACTGGTGTTCTCAATCTTGGCACAGGCAATAATCTTGTTATTTCAAGTAGTATTACTAACTCTGGCGATGGCACAAACTTGCAATTTGCTTGCGGCTCTAATATTACCTATAACGGTGGCGTTCAAACTATTATGCCTACTCTCAATCAAAACGGTAATCGCTATGGCAACTTAATTCTCTCAGGGACTGGACTTAAAACTGGTGGTACCGCAACTTATGGCAATGATATCAACGTCTGCGGTAATTTCTCGCTTGATGGTGGCAATCTTGACATGGCCGTGAACAATGGAACATTCCGTATGGTTACTCCAACTGCAACTGCTACTTACACTGGTATGAATGAAGTAGTTGGTCTATTTAACCGTGTAACTAATACAACTGCACAAGCTTATACATTTAACAACTCAGCAACTGTTATTACTCTTGCTGCTGATAATGATAACCCAAATTCTATTACATTAAATGTTCGTCCTGGTCAAAATCCGTTTGATTATAATTCCACAACTGACGTTCAAAGAAAAATTAACTTAGTATATACTGGTAACGCTGGTGATTTTGCTATGACTGTTCGTGCAGGTTATCGTGAAGACGAAAGAACTAATTGGAACGCTCCATATACACAAGCATCACTTCGTTTCTACGAAACATCAAACGCTCCTGCTCGTGAAAAGGTTGGTACTGGTCAGGTTTATGCAAGAACTGCCGCTACTCCAACTGCTCTCGGTTATGTTGAACTTGCTGGTATTGGAAATACTTCATCAGCTACTCTACCTAATGGCATCGGTCTTTTTGCGAGTGGAAATGACTTAGTTCTTGCTGCCGGTCCTACAACTTTCTACTCAATTGCTGATGGTCGCTGGACTAACCCTGCAACTTGGGATGAAGGCACAGTCCCAACTTCGATCGATAACGTTGAAATTCGTACCCTTGTTTATGCTGGTATTGCTGGTCCATTTGCTGGAACACCAGCAGCAGGTAATACAACATCAGAATTTGATCGCTATACCGCTGTCTCAGGCGATGGTAATGCTCCTGTTGCGAATGTTATTACTATTGCTAATCTACCAAATGCTGCATTCTTGCTTGGTAACGAAGATAATCCAGCAAATTACAAGTTCAAAACTGCATCTACAACTGGTATTACATTCACTAACTTAAATACAAATACTATGCAACCAGCATTCGGTACTGGTATTGCTGCTAAAGGTTCATTTGTTACTAATCCTGGATTTAACGGTGTTTGGATTGTTCCTTACGGACCAAATCCAGCTGTATTACAAACAAATTCAATCCAAAACCAAGGTACATTTAACAACGAAGGTATTATTGAAATTAATCAATAATTTCTGTTAAGTAAATTATTATAATAAGCCCGGCGTATCGAAAAAACAAAATTTATACCTCGAGAAACCGGGCTTTTATAAACTAAAATGAAAAAAATAATAATACATATTGCAATCATTATACTAGCACTTAATAATCTAAGTGGGCAGTATGTATTAGATAACACCGGTGGCAAAATTAACAATAAAGGTGTAATCCGTATAAATAACGGTCAGGTAAATGCTTTGCCGGATACTCTTGGCGGTCGTATCGAATTTTTACAAAAAAGAGCTCAATCACAACAAGTTATCCCAAACATTGTTTATAATCAGCTTGTTCTTAAAAACGATGCTAAGAAAATTGTTGCAGATTACAAAGATGTGAACAATCGAACTAAAAACTTAGTGGTGCTCGACTCGCTCATTATTTCAGATAGTGCTGATTTTACTACTCGATGGCTTGGTCTTTTCCCTGAAGATGTTATTGCACGTTCTACTGTTGTCAATAGAAATGCTCGTTTCGATGGTCCTCGTGATTTGCGATTAAGTAATGATGCTGCTCCTCAAAACATTATTGCAAATGGCGAATTTTCTCGGTTAAATATTGATAATCCCTTTGGTGTAAACGTAGAAAGTGGTGGTTTTGTAATTAGTGAAAAACTTACTCTAACTCGGGGTACACTTCGAAATTCAGTTTCTGCTAACTTTACTATGGCTGATTCAACTGAAATTGAACGATTCTCAGGCAGCAGCCTTGCTATTGAGCCAAACTTCGCTGGTCGTGTGGATGTCCGCTATTCTGGCTCGGGCACTGTTGTTTCCTCTGGGGAACTCCCAAACAACGAAACATCCCTCCAAAAGCTTATTCAAGCAAATGACGGAGATTTGATAATTAACAAAAATGTTGCTGTAAACGATAGTCTTTATGTTGGTGGGCGTATTCTTTTAGAAGATACTTTAACACTTGCAACTACAAAAACAACCGAATTTAATATAAACAACCCAAATGCCGAAATTAGTGGTACTTTGCGTATCAATCGTATTAAAATCGATGGCTCTCGTATGCTTCTTCATAATCCGTTCACTTATGCTATTTTCCCTGACGAAAACGCAGCAAATGGCATAACTGAGCTGATTGTAACTGTACGACCTCAGACATATCCATTCCAACCTATGGGGAATTCAAAGGTAAGGCGCTCGTTTGAAATTCGTGGAAAAGCTTCAAACGGTCAGTTTGTAGATATCGGCACAAATATGATTTTCGGTTATGCTTGGCGTTATCGACCACTTGACTCACTTGATGAACAAATGAATTTACCTCTTGAACAACTCGTGCTTCAAAGTTGGCAATCAGGTAACTGGATTGATATTCAAAGTTCACTCCCCCCACAATGGGATACTACACGTGGCTGGGCATTTAGCTACGCGACTAACATCAATTCGCTTGGATACTTTGCTATTGGCAATACTGGCGGTGGTCTATTGCAAATCGCTGGTAAGCTATTTCTCGAAGGGGCTTATAGATTCGGCTCAATGGCTGATGATCTTCGCCAACGCGGTTATTTGCCTATGCCTCCACCTGATATATATCCTTACAATCTTGATCCTATTCGTCAGTTTTACGTAACAAATCAATTACCCGATTCAGTTGTTGATTGGGTTGTTGTTGAATTCCGTAAAAATTTCACCCAGCCAGGTCTTTACCGCACTTATTTGGTTAAACGTGATGGACGGCTTGTCGATATTTATGGCAACGATGTGATTTCTATCGTCAATAACAGTGCAACAAATCGTATCGATAGTGGCGATTACTATATAGCTATTCGTCATCGCAATCATTTAGCAATTATTACAAAAGAGCAAGTGTCGCTTATCCCAGGTGGGACTCGCAATTTAGATTTTACATCACCAGATTTAGTGATGGGGGGAATTAATTCATTAAAACGAATCGATAAAAATCCTGATGGTAGATATATCTATGGTATGATAGCAGGCGAAATAAATGGCAGTATCTTTGAAAACGGCAGAATTGATTTTAATGATTACAATAATATTATTCCAAATCCCGCTATTTGGAGTTACGATTTATTCAATGGCTACTTGGTTGGTGATATAAATATGGATGGTATCATCACAACACTCGATTTTAATATTAGCTTCAACAATAGAAAAAAAGTTTCGGCTGTACCTTAATGAAATATATTTATTCCATATTGTTTGTGTATGTCTTTACTTTTATTCCTGTTAAATCGCAAGATCTAATTAATGACACTCTTGCCGTTGCATATTTACGTAATATATTTAAACCATCACCAAATACACTTGAATTTGATATATACATTCAAAGAACTCACGAAATGTGGCGATATTTTGCTAATGCAACTTTTCAATTTGAACTCTCGTATCCATCGAATTATGATTATACCAACTTCAAGTTGGAACTACTACCACAAACAAGTCAAATTATTGATGTAGTTCCAGGTGAACCTCAATACAGAGTGCTCACAGGCTCCCTACGTGATAGATTGCAAGTTATCATTTTGGGACCAGAAAAATACGAACAATCAATATTAATTCCACCAGATTCAACTGTACGTATTGGACGATTTAGAATTTCTACACGTGATGGCTCACCAATTGAAGAAAATATATACTGGAAAAAACCTATAAATTACTATCAAGCCGTTGCTTTTAAATACAGTGAAGGTGACCCGATTTTCAGTGAAATTTATGAAATTCATCAAGATGACAACGTGGAAATGGGTAATGCTTCTTATAATTTTGTTGTTTATAAAGAAGAATCATCTATACCATTTGCAACTGTTTTGGATTTTTTCAATGCTCGATACATTGGGAATTTGAATACTGAGCTTTGGTTTAGAACTTTGTCTGAATACAAAACTAAAGGCTTTATTATCAAACGAGCAGTGAGAGTACCTTCTTCTGATATGAACATAGAAGCACTTTCAGATGAAGTTTTTACAGTTACAGTAGCTGATTGGAAAAATGAAAAATATGCACCTGTTCTTACAGGGCAATACTCGTCGCGTAGTGGTAAGGAATATGGTAAAATCAATGACGAAATCGAGTATCGCGGGTTAGAATATATTTATCGGCTCTATTATCAAGACGAAAACGATAGAATTGCAAAGCTTGCTACTCGTCTTGTGCCTGTTCCTAATGCTGTTATCGAGTTTGCCCAAGCTGACCCTAATCCATTCGAATCACAAACGAAAATCAGATATTTCGTGCGTGATGATGTCCGGCTTTCTTGCTATGTCTTCGATCGGGTTGGTAAACGCATCACTACTCTTTCAGATCTATCAACTGGCGAAATTATTGAAAACCGTATAACAAAGCGTGGTTGGTACGAAACTGTTTTTAAAGCATCAGAAATTACATCCCAAGGAAGTTACGATGTTGTCTTTATTGCTTATCCTATAAACGATCCAGGTGTTGAGCTATCGCGTGCAATCGTAAAAGTGCAATATGTGCGGAATAAATAATATCAATGCGAATACTTGCAATTATATATTGCTTGCTTTTTCTTAATGCAAGTTTTCTTCTATCACAAAATTTTTACGTTGAAAATCCACAAAATCCATACTTTGTAAATGAACAAATAAAACTAAAATTTTTGCCCGATACATTTGATTTCATCGATATTTCGGCTTTTGATAATTTAGGTAACCAATATTATTTTGGGAGAACATTTCAAAACGAAGATTTTTCTTTTGAAGTTCCTTATGTTAAAGACAAAACACATAATTTAGTTGCCGAAAGACTTAATTACTCCCCAGCGCAAATTCTCTGGCATAAGCAAAATGCTCATCCCAAAGAAATACGCTCTGTTTGCTTTGCTGCAAAAGATCTCGCACTCGTTACTGCAAGCGAAAATGAAGTTAATTTTTGGGATATTGCAAATAAAAATTTAATAAAAACTATTAATCTTGAACAATTTGGTAGAATTCGTTATGTTTTGCCTATTGGTGCGACAGCCGACACTCTATTTGTCGGCACTACTGATGGAATTTATATGTTTGATGTTAATAATCTAGTCAAACAAGATATTGGGCAAGGGCTTCTAAACGGTAATGTTCGGCGAATTGCTCATCATCCAAATAAAAGAATGATTGCGTTTGGTGCTGATAGCGGATTTGTTGGAGTGTTTGACTACTCGAAATTCAATTTTATATCACAATACAAGCTCGGCAATATCAACGATGGCAACGAAATATACAGTATTCTATTTTCTCCAACAGGCGATACTCTTTTGGCAGGGGCTTATAATGGCTCGCTTTATTTAATTGATCAAAAAACTTCTAAAATAGAAAAATTTGGTTCTCACGGTATTAATAATCAAAATACTGTGGTTTTTGATGTGGCTTTTTCAGCCAGTTTGCCTTATGCTGTATCGGTATCTGCCGATGGAACTGTCCGTATTTGGTCATTAAGTGAGCTTTCGCAATATAAAGTTTGTGATTATCATAAATCACACGTTCGAAGTCTTGTTCTCGATAATACTGGAAAAATGATCGTAAGCGTTTCGCTCGATAGCAATATTAATTTCGTTGATTTGCAAACTGGCATTTTGTTCGATAATATCAAGTATCAATCGCAGCTACTGCACGTAAACATTTCCGCTGACGGCAAAACTTTTGCTGTTGCAGGGCGTGATGGTTCGTTTTTGCTGTTTCGTTTGCCCTATGCTTCGACTAAAAGCGACACCATTTCAATTGATTGTGGTTACAAATTCAACATAAGTTTGAGCAATATTTATGCAAAATTCGGTGAAAAATTGCTTGCAGAAATTAATGTAGATCATACATATAAACCTGAGAAAATGCCATATGATCGCTATTATATTGAATTAAGCGGTAATTATCCCAAAGATTTACTCTATTGGGCTGGCGAAGTCATCCCAGGAAAACTTAAATATTCAACAAGTGGAAATGTTTATTTTGGTATAAGTGATAAGCTAAACTTCTTGGCGCTCGGCGCAATGAGTGGCTCTGCTCGTATTTCGCTCGATACCGTTGCCTGCACAAGTCCAGATTTTTACTACTTTTACGGTGATAGTTCTAAAGTTGAAATTAGTTCTCGATGCATTTTTTCTAACGAACAGAAAATTATTACCGAAAGTAGCCCATCAATAAAAGCAAATTATAACAACAATCTTCTCATACTTAAATTGTATTTAGTTGAAAACGGTGATTATAATTTGAAAATATATGATGTTTCAGGGCGTCAAATTACAAGTGAAACTATCGATTTAACAAACGGTTATTCACAAATTTTACGAAAAATTGATTTGTCAAGTGGCATTTATTTTGTTAATTTGATTTCTTCAAGCGGTTACGTTTTAAATACTAAATTTATAGTCGAAAATTAAGAATGTACAAAAAATTAAATATAATTCTTCTTTTTTTATTTGGAAACTTGCTTGCTGCTAATTCTCAAATTCCCGATGGATATATGAAAGAATATCACGTACTCCCAAGCTTGGACACATTGAAAGTTGACCGTTACTATGGAGATTGGTGGTTTGGGGTTTTTGGGGGACCAAATGTGAATTTGTTTTTCGGAGATCTATACAGTCGTGTCAATCCTTTTGTAAGCGATTCAATATATATCCCAAAAATCAGTTTTAATTCCACTTTTGGTGGTGGTTACTATATCGGAGCAATGGCTGAATACAAACCTCGAAACAAACGACTTGCTTATTCCTTAGGCGTATCGCTTCTCGATAGAAAGAGCTTTTCCACCGAAACAGATAATATGGGTGATAGCTTAAGCACCAGATTTAAATTTAAATCTGTTCTTGATTATGTTGTTATCTCGCCGCAAGTGAAATATTTCTCTGATATAGGCGGTTTATATTATTATGGAGGTTTTGATATAGGATTCAACCTATCAGCAACGGCTCAGCAAGCTAAACGTTATATCAATTCTGGAATAATCGATGAATTTATACGAGTGCCCGGGATTAAGCCAAATGTTCGTTTAGAGTTCAATTTGGGTGCTGGTTATGAATTTTTGCTTGCTGATTATGCCGGCAAAGCTCGTTTTATAGGCAATCCATATATTGCTATTAATGGTGGAACTCGGGCACTATCGCAACTTAACTCGTCTTGGAAAACTCTTGGCTTTAGAATTGGCTTTGCCATTAAATTTGGAAAAGATTATCGCAAGTTCGATACTTTACGATTTGACGAAACTTACGAGGAGCCGCCTCAATTTTTGGCACAGGTCTCGGTTCGAGGTGTTGAGTTTACTGGTTTCCGTTCGCCCGAGCCTTTAGTTGCTGCTTGGCTTGCTATGGTGGAGCTACCTGAAATTGTCGAAGAGATTGCAGAGGTAACAACTCCCGTCTTCCAAGAAGAGCTTCGACAAAGAGAAACACCAGGGCAAGTTAGACGAAGGATTATTCCTAATCAAATGGTCGTTTTCAATTTCGATAAACCCGAAACAACAAATTTGAGCCCTGAAATTACTCAATATTTGGATTTATTAGCTGACTTTATTAAAGCTAATCCAAATTATGAAATTCGTATCACTGGGCATTCCGATAACCAAGGAACATTGCAAGAAAACACCCAACGTGCAACCGCTCGTGCAAATAATGTTCGCAATTATTTGGTTAGTCAAAAGGGGATACCTTCGTCAAGAGTACTTGCAACAAGCCGTGGTTCTCTTATTCCTGTTGCACCAAACGATACGCCAGCTAATCAGCGTAAAAATAGACGCGTTGAAATAATTGTTGTACCAAGATAGAAATTTTTGGAGAGTCATAATGAATAACGAAAAATTAATTTGTGTCATTGAGGACAATACGCCAATAAGAAAATTATACTGTACTTTGCTAAAGCGAGCAGGATACGAAACTATGGACTTTGAAGAAGGTAAACCAGCAATAGAATGGCTTACCTCAAATACTGTTCGTGCAATAATTATGGATATTTTACTCCCTGATATGAACGGCACTGAGCTTTTTGAGCAAGTTCGGCAGCTCGAACTACACCGGACAACACCTGTTGTTGCTATTACAGGTTTCGCTGCAACACAGGATAGACAAAAGTTTGTTAATATTGGCTTTACAGGCTATATACCAAAACCAATTAATACTTCAACTTTTGTTTCTGATGTAGAAAAAATTATTAATCAACAATAAAATATTGGAATTATGGCAAATAATTTAAATTTCGAGACCGTCATCAAACAGGCTGGTCAGAAAAAGAAATCTATCATCTTTGATTTTAGGCGTACTTATGCAGCATATTTGATACTTATTATACTTATTATTGCAAGTTTTGTTATAAAACAATTTGTTAAAGAAAACATTGAAAGCACTCGGCGTCAAGAGTTCGAAAAAGCTCTCAATTCAATCACAAGTCGTATTGAAAACCATCTCGAGCGTCATCGTCAGGTGCTGCAATCAATTAACGGCTTGTATTATCAAAATGTTGAAGTAGTACGTGATTATTTCGAACTTTATGGAACTGTTCCTGCTAAAACTTTTACATCAATTTTAAGCTTATCATATGTTCCTTACGTTGATGGAAATGAAATCAACTCGTATTTATTCTCAGCACGTTCTCAAGGTTATTATGATTATACTCTAAAACCAGATGGTGTCCGAAAATTCTATTACCCAATTTTACATAGCGTTGATTATAGCAAAAACATTCATCGCATCGGCTTTGATTATGCAACTGTACCGGAAATTTCAACCAATATCGAGCTTGCACGCGACGAAGACCGTATGATTGCAACAAAAGTTTTCCCTATCAGGCAAGATACAGCAGGATTTTGTCTTATTATGCCAATTTATAAACAAGGGGCTTCATTAACTACGCTCGATAATAGACGCCTTAATTTTTATGCGGCTTTGGTGCTTGAAATTGATGCCAAAACTTTCTTTGAAACAGCTCTTCGTGGAAGCAGCGATGAATTCTTTCCATCGGATACTGCGGTTATCTTTGAATATTATCAAGAAATTGACGGTAATGAAATATCTATCTTTAAGTCAAATAATTATAATCTTTTGCAATCGGGCTATCATCCACTTTTTACAGAAGAAGTTGTCTTGAATGTCGCAAATAAAAGATTTATCGGTCGTTTTTATACTATTCCTAATTTTGGCGGTAAACTGCAAGAATATTTACCTAATCTATCGCTTGCAGCATCATTTGTATTGAGCTTCTTACTCTTTGGTTTCATTATTTCAGTAATTACAAGTAGGGCAAGAGCCGAAGACATCGCTGAACGCATCACTCGTTCACAACGCAGAATCTTGGAAGCAACAAAGGATATTATCGGCGTGCTTGATTTCTCTGGTAAGTGGAAAACTGTCAATCCAGCAGCCGAAATTGTGTTCGGATTTCCAATCAACGAATTTTTAGAAATGCCTTTTGAAAATTTGTTTATGCAGGGAAAAGATTTTACCCAATTTATGAACTTAATTAATAATGCATATGACGAACACACCGAAAAAATTGATCTCCAAATGAAAAACGCTAAAAACGAGCTTATTTGGATGAGCTGGAACTTAACTATTTCAAAAGCTGATGGATTTGTTTATGCAATTGGACGAGATGTAACTCTTGAAAAACTCGCTGAGCAAGAAGCTGAAATCAAGCGCAAACAAATCGAACTCGCAGAACAATACGCTCTTGAAGCAAGCCACGCTAAATCTTTCTTTATGATAAAGCTTAGCCACCAGCTTCGTAACTCGCTGACAGGTATTATCGGTTACTTACAGTTACTTTCGAACAAATTTTATGAAACAGAAGAAGAAATGCTTTCCTATTTGCAATATGCAGAACAAAGCTCCGAAGAGATATTCACTTTCGTTTCAGATATAGTTGATGCTGCTTTAGAGCAAGGCGAATCTTCGCTTGATGCATTTGTAACAACAAAAATCGAACCTGTTTTGAAGAATTCTTTCGAAGTTTACAAAAAGCAAGAGAATAAAAAAGATATTTCAATCAACATTGATACAAGTGGTACAACTCCAACTGCTGTTGTAAGCCCAGTGCTATTAGATAAATCTTTGAATTTTATTTATAGTGCACTTTTCGCTGATATGGATGGCAAAACTATGGACATCGTCGTTCAGGAAAACACTTATGATGGTGCTGTGGAAATTCAGTTACTCGGACCAGGTAATAGCGAAATAGCAGAACTTATAAAACTTTACCGAGATAATCAAAACAATATCATTAATATAATTAACCGTGATAAATACGATGTTATATTGAACTTTGCTAAAGCTGCATCTATCATTCGCCGAATGAATGGAGCTATGACAATAGAGACATTCGGTGGCGAAGAAGGTAATCTTGCAATGATAACTCTACCTATGGTTAAAAAGAATTAACATTTGCAATAAATGATGTTTCATTATTAGAAAGGCTGCCCTTTATTGAGCAGCCTCTTTTTATTTTACTTTCTTGTTATTTTATCAATATTCTTAGTTTCTATTTTTACAGGGAATTTTTTTCTAAGTTGTTCAAGCCACGCATTAGTTAAGTTCTTCTGCACTATGTCTTGCACTTTCGGTGCAATATCTGGAATAGCTTCATGGAAAGTTTTGCGTCGTGCATCTTCAATTGCATTAACTTTAATTATAGAATAGCCTTGCTCGTATTCGATTGGTTTTGAAAATTCTCCTGGTTTGAGCTTTTGCTCGACAGCAAGTTTAGCAAGTGAATTGCGATCCGATGGTAAAAGCCCATGGTGCCCATTTTTAGCACGCATCCCTATTCGTTGTGTATATTTGTTGGCAGCCTCATCGAATGTAAGGACACCAGAAATCAATTTATTGTAAATGCTATCAGCTTCTGTTTTTTGCATAAAGTAAATTTCGCTAATGTCATACATTACGGGACGTGTCAAATCCATTGAAGTTGTATCGTAAAAAGTTTTTGCTAAGGTAGAATCAAACTTCATTTTGTCCCATACTTCAAGTGCTTCAACCTTGAAAAGCAATATCCCATCACGAAATTCACGCACTAAATCTTGAAACTCCGGATAATTTTTTTCTAAATCTTTTGTTGCATAATCAAATACACGTGGTTCGATAATTCTGTTTATAGCATTTTCTAAACCTTCACGATTGAGAGGGGTCCCACGTAGCTCGCTTTTTGTGCTAATATCTTGAATAAATTTACCAACAGTTGTTTGCTCCTTCATTAGTGTAAATAGTGTTTTAGCTTTTAATTCATTTGTGATGTTTGCATTCCAAGCACTATCCAGTGACGTCTTCATTGTATCAAGTGAACTTATAAGTTCCGCAAAAGTTTGTTCGTCTTTTTGGAAACCTAATTCTTTTGATAAATTTTCTATATATTTACGTTTATCTTCCGAAAAATAAATACGTTTATAAGTTGCACGTAATTCATCAAGTTCAATAGTTTTGTTTATAGGTAATATTGAATCAATTTGAAAAATATGTATATAATTTTGAGCAAATATTGGGTCGCTCACTTCACCAACTTTAAGTTTATAAATTGCATCTTCTATTTCAGGAATATAAGTTTCTTGTGTGTTATTAAGTCCTGTGGAACGGTTGTAGAAGCCATCGATGGCACCACCGTTTGATGCAGTGCGAGTGTCCACAGAATGTTCGCGAGCAATTGTTGCAAAGTCAACTTTTTTGCTACGAATTAGTGCAACTAAGCTATCCGCTTTTGCTTTGAAGGCTTCTTCACTAAGAGCTGAATTCTTATTATCGAGCACAATGGAGCGTAGTTTTAAATATTTTCTTTGAGCTTCGTCTAAAATCTTTATAAGGAAATAACCGAAATCAGTCTTAATAAAATTCTGTGTAAATTCACCTTTTTTCAGTTTGTATATTTCATCTTCTAAAATACGATTTACACGTCCAACAGTAATATAGCTTCGGACAACGCCTCCATTTTTGGATGTTTCTGGATCGTCAGAGTATTTTTTTGCAACTTCTTCAAATGGTATCCCTTGATTCAGTTCCTCGAGAGCAGATTTAATTTTATCATAAGCAACCGTTGTATCGCGATTAAAACCAATCATTGTTACAATTATTGCCACTTTGTATTCTTTATCGCGCATTTTTATCCAACGTTCTAAGGTTGGTTCAGTTAGCTTCTTTTCATAGAAAAAAGACTCAGCCAGAATTCGGCGATTTTGATTTATATCTTCAATTACTGATGAATCTTTGTCAAAACCACGAGCAATTGCATCCTGCACTTTCAGCCTATAATTAATATATAGATTGAGAAATTCAAGGAGGCTATCCTTTGGCAAATCTGATAGTTTCTGATATTTGCGGTTCATATTCTTTTGAAATGCCCGCTCTACTTGTGAATATGTGATTTTCTCGTTACCAACAGTCGCTAAAATTAAATTTGAGTTATCTGCTGCGGTCTTCTTTTTCTGTGCAAATGAAGTAAAGAATACACCAAAAATTAAAACCGCAACTATAAACCATTGCTTCATAACATATCCCCTGAGAGAATTGACATTAGTTATATAAGATAAGCAAATTAGCATTTTTTTTTGTGATTACAAAGATAAAAGGGTATCAAAGAATACGCTCTAAATCAGATTCACTTTCCAACAATACAGTTCGAGCTTTGCTACCTTCGTTTGGTCCGACTATGCCAGCATCTTCCAGCTCATCTATAATACGACCAGCGCGTGCATATCCCACTTTAAGACGACGCTGAATCAGTGATACCGATGCTTGTTGCAATTGAATCACAAGGCGGGCGGCTTCTTCGAACAATGGGTCGCGATCCTCTGCTGAGATATTACCTGCGGATGCTTTTTCTTCTAAAATGCTCGGCAACATGTATGGTTTACTGAAACCTGGCTGCTTACCTATGAAATTGCAGATATTTTCTACTTCGTCTGTTGATATGAATGCATTCTGTATGCGTATTGGTTTTGGTGAGCCACTCGGTAAAAACAACATATCTCCATTACCAAGCAGTTGCTCTGCACCGGACATATCAAGGATTGTGCGGCTATCAATCTTCGATGCAACAAGATATGCAATCCTTGCTGGGAAATTAGCTTTAATTATGCCGGTTATTACATCTACCGATGGTCTTTGTGTTGCAATTACAAGATGAATACCAACAGCACGTGCCATTTGTGCAAGCCGTATAATAGGTTCTTCCACTTCACGCGAAGCTGTAAGCATAAGATCAGCCAATTCATCCACAATTACAACAATATAGGGCATAGGTCTATGGTCGAAATCTTTCACATTCTTGTAAGCACCAGAGCGCACTTTCGCATTATAATCAGCAATATTTCTTTGCCCGACCTTCGCTAGAATATTATAGCGATTCTCCATTTCCAGTACAGTTGATTTGAGTATTGCAACTGCATCCTGTGGATTTGTTACAATTGGATCCGCTACATCAGGCGACATCGCAAGAAAATGATAACGCAAACGCGCATACTGTTGCAGTTCTACTTTCTTTGGATCTATGATTACAAATTTTAAATCTTGTGGGCTCATTCTGTAAAGCAATGAAGCAATTATCGTGTTAATTCCAACTGATTTACCCGAACCTGTCGAGCCAGCTATCAAAAGATGTGGTGCTTTTGCCAAGTCTGCAACAACAACTTCACCTGAAATTGTTTTGCCAAGAGCAATCGGTAAATACGCTCGTGACTCATAAAATTTCGTTGTATTGACGACATTGCTAAAACGAACAATCGATGGATTTTGGTTCGGTATCTCCACTCCAATTGTTCCTCGCCCAGGAATTGGTGCAATAATGCGAATACCTCGTGCTTTTAATGCCATTGCTAAATCATCAGCAAGGCTTTCGATGCGACTTATCTTAATACCAGCTGCCGGTACGAACTCATATTGTGTAACAACAGGACCTGGCGTAACAGTAAGATTTTCTATGAAGATTTTGAATGTTTCTAATTTCTCCTGCAAAATACGTGCATTCATACGGAGTTCTTCATCGCTTACTTTTATTTCTGCGGCACTCGTGTCTAAAAGCGACACACTTGGTGGTGTGTATGAAATTTCTTCGTCGTGGATGGCAACTCCCAGCGGTGTGTTTAGCTGGTAATCGTCATCGTTTTCAGGATCTTCGACGTTTATAACTAATTTTGGTTTTGTCTCAGGTTCTCTTATTTCAAGTGGCTTTGGAGGAATAATTTTTTGTTCAATTTCCTCAATTATGGGCTTTTCTGTCTTTGGCTTAATGATCAATGCTTCATCAATTTCTGGTTCCGTTGTATTATCCTCAATTGGAAAATACTTTTCCTGTGTTGGTAAATTAGATTTTTCAATTACTTCGACCGATGGAGTATCAGGCTCTAAGGTTTTAGACTTTATTAAAACTTCCTTAGATTTGTCAATATTTTCATCTTGTGCACAAGAAATTTCATTATTTGAGTTTTCTGTTTCTTCAAGTGTAGTAATAGAAAAAGCTTTTCTTTCTGCGGTTGCAGTTTTAGCAACATATTGGCTCTCGATATCAACATCACGCAATCCAAGCGGTTTTATCGGTGGAATTTGTTCTTTTAGTGGATTTCTGATTTGAATTTTTAGCTCGGGTTTGTGGAATTCTGCTGTTTCATTTTGAGCAATTTGCAAATTTTCTGCAACTTGCTTCGGTTGTTCAGATTGATCTATGTTTGGTTGTTCTACGGAACTTTGTTTGGTGTGAATTTCCTCTGAAAGTAGTTCTTTGTTAATGTTTTCGAAATCTTTAACTTTTATAAACAAGAATTTGAACACATCGATTGATTTAAGATATAACCATTTTACAAATTTTATAGTTTTTTCGATAATTGGCTTCCAATTTATATTTGTACCAAAATAAACAATAAAGAATAAGCAAATGAAAAATATAAGTGTTGCTCCAAATGGACTAATTACTTTTGAGAACACTGAGCCAATAAATATGCCAATTGCTCCAATCCATTCTTTATCAATACTGCTGAACGATTGGAAATTCCTTATCGAACCAAGCATAGATGAAAAAGTGAGCCCAAATAGCAAGTAAATAATTGTATTTCGAATTAATTTATCAGGAATTTCAAAGGATTTAAAAATATGAATACCCCAAATAAACAAAAATATTGGCAAAAATATTATCACATAGCCAATTGTTCCGTTAATCAGTAAATCCGATAGTATAGCACCAAGAAGTCCAAGCCAATTATGCGTTGTCTCGGCTTTGATGCGTATCATTGAATCGCTTGAAAAAATCGAAAACAGCTCCGAGATTGTGATTTTAGCATTAAGTTCGTCTTTTTGAGTATGAGAGATTATCGAAAGAAATAAGAGCACCGAAAACAACATCAAAAGTATTGCGAAAATTCTCGAATAAAGCGAGTAATTGACATCGCTTTGTTGGGATTTTTGCGCTTTCGGTTCTTTCGGTTGGCGTTTCTTATGTTTAATCACTATTTCGTCGTTGTTTTCGGACATAATTAGACCTCGTTTTGTTTAATGATCTTTACGCTATTGCCATCTATATATGGAATAATAGGATAAAGATCAATGGTAGAGGCAATTTCTATATCCTTCTCAAAACCAAGATTAGCCAGAAGCCTTGCGTGCTCAGTTGTTTTTATAAATTCTGGGAGCTCGTCCTTATGAAGTGAGTAAAGTTCCTTAGCAATAAGTGCGGCATCTGTAAGCTTACAGTTCAAAGATGTGTGCAAGTTGGCAACGAACGCCCCTGTGGCGATTGTGTCCTCATAAGATATGCGTCCTTTATTACCAGCTGCAAAAATTATCACCGAGTGTATTGTACTATCTTGCGAAAGTCGCTTCAATATATATTCGCACGTTGCCGTCAAATTCACAAAACCAGCAACTATCTTGCAGGGTGCTTCTTTTGCTTTTGTGAAAATTTGTGTCCCATTTGTTGTTGTTAAAATTACAATTTTGTTCTCAACTTTCTCACGTGAAAACTCCAATGGTGAATTTCCTGCACCGAAACCATCAGGTTTTATGCCATTACGTTCGCCAGCCAGAATCGCATTTTCCTTATTAATAGTAGTGTATATTTTAACGGCTTTCTCGGTTGTATCTGTAATAATTATCTCTCGTGCATTATTATTAAGTGCCGTTATAATTGTTGTACTTGCGCGAAGCACATCAATCATAACTATGAGCGAATTTGTAAAATATGTGTTCTCATCTATTACGCTCGGCACTAAAAAAGCATCAATTATCATAATTTAAATTTAACATATTACTCCAACATTAAATGTAAATTTAAGTATTTTTTCTGAATAATTTAAACTTTTGAAAAGTTAAATTATTTCAAATTTTATTGTTTATCACAAAAACATAAGTTAATACTTTTTAATGAAATATTACTTGATTTATAATTTTAATATTTTTAGTTTAAATTATTCTAAATCTTTTATTGAGGTAATTATGGCATTTATTAATTGGAATGATAGTTTGAGCGTGAATGTCGAAAAGTTCGACAGCCAGCATCAAAAATTAATCGATATTGTAAACCAACTATTTGATGCAATGAGCGAAGGTAAAGGCAACGAAGTGTTAAACGATGTTTTCGAAGGCTTACTTAACTATACAAAAACACACTTCGCAAGCGAGGAAGAAGCTATGCATCAATACAATTATCCCAAAATGGAATTCCACAAAATTGAGCACAATGACTTAACAAAACAAGCCATTGAACTACACGAAAAATTTAAATCGGGACAGGCTACTATTAGTGTTCCAGTTTTGAATTTTTTACGCTCGTGGTTGAATAATCACATACTTTCATCCGATAAAGAATTCGGTGAATATTTAAATTCAATCGGTGTGAAGTAATTTAAAATTTAGTTGAATTAGTAAAGAAGTTTGTACTTTATGAAATAAATAAAAAATGCCACACTTGTTAAGTGTGGCACTATTATTTAATATTAAACATTCTTTTTGATAATTGTTAATAAAATTAGAATAAAAAATCAAATTACACCGAGCTCTTTACCAACTTTTATAAATTTTTCTACTGCGAAATCTATATGTTCAGGTTCGTGTGCTGCAGAAATCTGAACACGTATTCGGTCTTTGCCACGTGGCACAACCGGGAACGAAAATGCAACAACATATATGCCTTCATCGAGCATTCGATTTGCAAAATCTACTGCTAATTGGGAGCAATTAGGATAACGTCCGAACATAATCGGTGTAATTGGATGAATACCTGGAAGAATATCGAAACCAGCATCTGTCATTGCTTTGCGAAACTTCTTGGTGTTCTCTTCGAGTTTGTCGCGAAGATAAGTCGATGCCGATAGTATTTCTAAGCATTTAATTGTTGCGCCAACTACCGCCGGAGCAACAGTATTTGAAAACAAATAAGGACGTGCCTTGTTGCGCATCCAGTCGATAATTTCTTTACGCCCGGAAATGCAGCCACCAGAAGCACCACCAAGTGCTTTCCCAAATGTTGTTGTAATTATGTCAATTCTATCCATCACACCATAATACTCATGGACACCTCGACCTGTTTTCCCCATAAAACCCGATGAATGACTTTCATCAATCATTACAAGCGCATCGTATTTTTCTGCAAGATCGCAAATTTCGTCAAGCTTGGCTATATCACCATCCATCGAAAAAACACTATCTGTTGCAATTACTTTGAAACGGCAACCAGCTGCATTTGCTTCTTTTAAGCAACGTTCTAAACCTTTTGCCATTTTGCCTGTTGCAGGATCTTCTTCCTCTACATCTCGCATATCGCTGTGCTTATAAATCCAACGTTGTGCTTTCGATAAACGAATACCATCGATAATTGAAGCATGGTTTAATGCATCTGTAATTATTGCGTCTTGTTCTGTAAATAGTGGTTCGAATACAGCACCATTTGCGTCGAAGCAGGAACTGAATAAGATTGTGTCCTCTGTACCTAAAAATTCGGACATTTTTCTTTCTAATTCTTTGTGTATATCCTGTGTTCCGCAAATAAATCTTACGGAAGATAAACCAAAACCACGACGATCTAATGCTTCGTGCGCAGCTTTCACAAGCTCAGGATGTGAAGATAGTCCAAGATAGTTGTTTGCACAAAAATTTAATACTTCCTTTCCTCTTACAATGATTTTAGCTGCTTGTGGGCTTTCTATAATACGTTCGTGTTTATAAAGCTTTTGTTCTTCTAACGCTTGAAGTTCCTTCTGGAGGAACTCTTTCATTTTTCCATACATATCGTTTTCTCCAAAATCTTAAAAAAAAGATATGCAAAATATGAAAATTTAAAATCAATTTACAAATTAAAAGAATTGTCTTAACTAAAATTAATTATTTCAATAATATTTGCATCTTACCGTTTTTAAATTTATTAATACTCAGGAGTTCCTATGGAAAAACTTAAAACTGAAGAATTACTCGTTGAACGCTCGAAAGAACTTAACACCTTATATTCTATTGAAGAAATTTTAAACAAACCACAACTAACGTTGGATGAAATTTTAAGAAAAATTGTTCTGATATTGCCCGGGGCATTTCGATTTACAAATGATTGCAGGATTAAAATATCAATCGATAGTATCTCAGCAACAAGCAATTCTTTCAAAATAACTAAAAAGCATTTAAAAGAATTTATATATGAGCAGAATAAACATATTGGGGAAATAATTGTTGCTTACGAAAATGAAAATAATGAATTCTTATCGGAAGAAAAACGTCTTATAAAAACCGTTGCCGATAGATTAGGGCATTATTTGCTTTATCACAAGCTTAAAAAATTGTTTGCAGAAAATGAAAATAAAGACGACATAACCAAAAAAGAATGGTTTGTAGTGCTTGATATTATAAAAAAGACAGACCAAAATCTATTTTCCATTATTTCTCGTAAAATGCTAAATAATCTTTTCTGCAAAGGAATTGAAGAGTCCAAGCAACTATTTTCGAAGCTCGGAACAAACATAGATTTGCAATCAACTGCTGGCGAAGAGAATCGACCTTCTAAAAAACAAGTGCTCGAAATTTCATTTTATCTTGGTAACGAAGTTTTCGAAGTTGCAGCAAAACATCTTTCGGACGACGAAATTATGTCGCTTGTGCAAAAGTGGATTTATGAGGATAAATCTCACTTTTTAATTAAAGCTTTAGCAAATCTAAACACACCGCTCCCTGAAATTGCTGATGCAATACGCCGTTTTTACAATATAAACCCAATTTCATCGAAAAAAATTACAACACCACTTCATAAAGGTATCCTTGTAGCTCTTATTCGAAGGTTTCTTACTGACCAGCTGGAATATATCGAAATCGCTAAAAATTATATAACTATTTCTGATTTTTACCATATTTTGCAAAATATGATATATACAACCGATAGTCACGGAAAACTTGGTGGTAAAAGTGCTGGTATTCTGCTCGCAAAGAAAATAGTGGAAAAATTAGATGATCCCGAAGGGCTACTCAAAAATATTAAGACACCTAAGACTTGGTATATAACATCCGATGGGCTTATGGCGTTTCTGAATTATAACAATTTGGAAGATATTATCGAACAAAAATATAAACCGCTCGAAGAAATACGTTACGAGTATCCTCATATAATTCAAGCTTTTAAAAACTCACACTTCCCTCAGGAAATTGTTAACGGGCTCTCGAATGCTCTTGATGATTTCGGAAATAATCCAATAATTGTGCGCTCTTCAAGCTTGCTCGAAGATCGTTTAGGTTCAGTATTTGCAGGAAAATATAAAAGCTTGTTCTTAGCTAACCAAGGTAGTAAAAAAGAACGACTCGAGGCACTGCTCGACGCAATTGCTGAAGTATATGCCTCTACGTTTAGCCCCGACCCTATCGGTTACCGCACCGAGCGTCAGCTGCTTGATTTCAACGAAGAAATGGGCATAATGATTCAAGAAGTTGTTGGTAAACGTGTTGGGAAATACTTTTTCCCTGCTTTTGCTGGTGTAGCATTCAGTAACAATGAATTCCGTTGGTCACCTCGTATTCGCCGTGAAGATGGACTCGTTCGTCTTGTGCCTGGTCTTGGCACTCGCGCTGTGGATCGCATCGGCAACGATTACCCTGTTCTTGTTGCTCCTGGGCAACCTGATTTACGAGTAAATATTACTTATCACGATGTCATTACATACTCACCAAAATACATCGATGTAATAAATTTGGAAAAAAACACATTTGAAACAATTTCCATTGACGAGCTTATTCGTTCCGTACGCAACGGCTATCCTATGATTAATGAAGTTTTCTCAATAATCGAGCAACATCACATTAAGCATCCTTATGGCTTGGGTATTGATGCTAATAAAGATGAAATTATTGTAACTTTCGAAAACTTAATTTCCAAAACAAACTATATAAAGCAAATAAATAAACTTCTTAATGAATTGAGTGTAATTCTTAAAACACCTGTCGATATTGAATTCGCTTGCGATGGGGATAGCCTTTATTTGCTTCAATGCCGTCCGCAAAGCTCCGCTTTCGAAGCGCCTGGTGCCATTATACCAACAAATATCCCGCCAGATAGATTGATTTTTTCTGCTAATAAACACATTTCAAATGGTAAAGTTGGGGATATAACTTACATTGTTTACGTCGATCCTGAAGCTTATGCTCGTCAAGAAAGTCTTGAAAAATTAAAAGACATTGGTCGCGCAGTCAGCAAACTAAATAAAATCTTGCCAAAGAAAACTTTCATACTTATGGGTCCAGGTCGATGGGGAAGCCGAGACGATATACGTCTCGGAGTTAAAGTAACATATTCCGATATAAATAACACCGCTGTTCTCATCGAGATTGCTAAAAAGAAAGGTAGTTATGTTCCCGATTTATCCTTCGGCACTCATTTCTTCCAAGATTTAGTCGAATCACAAATACGTTATCTACCTCTTTATCCTGATGAAGATGGTGTTGCCTTTAATTACGACTTTTTCAACCGAACAGAAAATACACTTGTTCGGTGGTGTCCAGAATTTGAGCATTTGCAAGATGTGCTCAAAGTTATTAATGTTCGTGAAGCAACTAATGGTATGGTTTTACGTGTGCTTATGAATGCAGAAGAAAATAAAGCAGTTGCTTTGCTTGTAGATCCACTGGTTTCAGAAAAAACGGAATTCAAACAAACTGATTTAATTTTCTCCGAAACTAAAAGCGATGAACCTTTGCAATGGAGAAAACGTATGATTGAAAGCATTATAGAACATTTGGATCCTAAACGTTTCGGTGTAAAAGAGCTTTATCTTTATGGATCTGTTTTTGATGGTACTGCTACTGCTAAATCAGATATTGATTTTATTTGTGTTTTCGGTGGTACAGAAGAGCAGCGCAAGGAACTACAAATTTGGATCGAAGGCTGGAATTTAGCTCTTAGCCGTATTAATTACAATAAAACTGGATTTAAATTGAACAGATTAATAGACTTTGCAATACTAACAGAAAAAGAAATAGCTGAACAAAAATATTATGCTGATATAATAAACAAAAACAATAATAAGTCAAAAAAATTACGCTTAATTGGCGAACAAATCTAAAAACAAAATAAAATTTTGAACGTCAAAATTTAATCATAAATATTAGGAGTATAAAATGGCAAGTAAATTTTATGAACTATTAGGCGACAAAGCTGAATACTACCTTGGTTTCAACAATCCGAAAATTCCAAAAGAATCTTTAACCCTTCCATCACCAGATTTTGTTGATAAAGTATGGCTTTCCTCCGATCGCAACAACCGTGTAATCGGTAATTTGCAATGGATCTATAATCACGGACGTCTTGCTGGGACTGGATATCTCTCGATTTTGCCTGTTGATCAAGGTATCGAGCATTCTGCTGGTGCAAGCTTTGCTAAAAATCCTCAATACTTTGATCCTGAAAATATTGTAAAGCTTGCAATTGAAGGCGGTTGCAATGCAGTTGCTTCCACCTACGGTGTTTTAGGACTTGTTGCACGCAAATATGCCCATAAAATTCCTTTCATTGTAAAAATTAATCACAATGAACTGCTTACTTATCCAAACGAATTCGATCAGGTTCTTTTTGGAACTATTGAAGAAGCCTATAATATGGGAGCCGCTGCTGTTGGAGCTACAATTTACTTCGGTTCTGACCAATCACGTCGCCAAATTGTTGAAATAGCCGAAGCTTTCCATTATGCACACGAACTCGGTATGGCTACAGTCCTTTGGTGTTATTTACGTAATCCTGAATTCAAGAAGGATAAAGATTATCACGTTTCTGCTGATTTAACAGGTCAAGCAAACCATCTTGGTGTTACAATAGAAGCTGATATAATTAAGCAAAAGCTTCCAGAAAACAACGGTGGTTACCTTGCTCTCAATATGGGGGGCTCGTCCTACGGCAAAATCGATAAAAGAGTTTATTCAGAGCTCACAAGCGACCATCCTATTGATCTTACTCGCTATCAAGTTGCTAATTGTTATATGGGCAAAGTCAGTTTGATTAACTCAGGCGGTGCAAGTGGAGATAACGATTTCGTTGAAGCTGCTATTACCGCAATTGTAAATAAACGTGCTGGCGGTGCAGGATTGATTTCTGGTCGTAAAGCTTTCCAACGTCCTATGGATGAAGGCGTGAAGCTTTTGAACTTAATCCAAGACGTTTACCTTGATAATGAAATAACAATTGCTTAGTTTTTATAAATTATCTTTTTTACAAAAAAAAAGACATCCGATGTTTTTAAACATCGGATGTCTATATGCAATATGAATGTATTAATCCAAATTTTTCTCAACAAATTGCCAATTAACTAATTCCCAAAAATTCTCTATAAATTTTGGGCGCGCATTGCGATAATCAATGTAATATGCGTGCTCCCATACATCAATTGTGAGTATGGGCTTATGTCCATCTGTCAGTGGAGTGCCAGCATTGGATTTCTGCACAATTCCCAGTTCACCAGTGGGCTTTCGAACAAGCCAAACCCAGCCTGAACCAAAAAGAGTTGTCGCAGCAGTTGAAAATTTTGCCTTAAATTCATCAAAACTGCCAAAGTATTTCTCAATTTCATTTAAAGCTTTGCCTGTGGGTTGACCACCGCCATTTGGTGAAAGGCAATCCCAAAAAAAAGCGTGATTGAATACTTGCGCGGCATTATTAAAAATGCCACCTTCGGACGTACGAATAATCTCCTCGAGCGATTTGTTCTCAAAATCTGTGCCTGAAATTAAATTATTGAGATTATTAACATACGCAGCATGATGCTTACCGTGATGATACTCTAAGGTTTCAGCGGAAATGTGAGGCTCCAAAGCATTGATATCGAACGGTAAAGGTGTTAGTTCGAATTTCATAACTACTTCCAAATTATGTGAAACATTTATTTGAGGACTATTCTTTTGCGAACGTATTTGTCCTGCCCGATACGCACTTCAGCAATGTAATCTCCTGCTGGCATACGCCGACCGTTGTCATCGCGTGCGTTCCAAGTAATTGTGTAATTGCCGGGCGACTGCAATCCTTTGAAAATAGTTGCTACAGCGACAGCTTGAACAGAATATATTACAATTTCAACATCAGCAGTAATTGCAAGTGTGTATTTTATGGTTGGTGATAAATCTTCCACAATTCCTAAAAAACGACCAATAGTCTCGAAATCCAGTTTTGCACCATAAGGTGAATATGTTTTTACAAGTGGCACATACATTGAATTAATAATATTGATCTCTCTTTGAGTAATTTCCACACCGCTTGGAGAAAATGTCCCTTCGGGCAAATTTTCAAGTGAACGTAGAGCCGAAACCCATGGATCTTTCTCCGATTGCTTTAAAAGATAACGCCATAGCGGTTCAGATAACTCTAAATCAAGCCTTGCACGTAAAGAAAAAGGTAGATTCAAATCCAAAGCCTTTTGGAAAGCACTGTCCTGTTCCGGTGTAAAAACGTTTCTGTTTCCCTTTGGTAGCTGAGTGCCTATTGTATCCTCAATTATATAAGCTTTGCAAAAAACATAACTTGCAACAAATATGAGTATAAATGTAAATTTCTTTATCATTAGAATTCTAAAAATTAACAATTACAGTTTTTAATTTAAGTCTTTTTTTTGTATTATGAAAATATTATCAAATTTTGAGCTTTTTTCTTAATGTTTCATAGCTAATTTCTCGTACTTCGCCAGATGAAAAGCCTTCTATTGTCAATTCCTCAATTGCAAATCGCACAAGCCGCAGCGTTGGGAAACCTATTTTAGCTGTCATTTTTCGAACTTGACGATTTTTTCCTTCGGTTAATGTAATTGAAAGCCAAGTAGTAGGAATATTCTTTCGGTAACGTATTGGAGGTATTCGTTCTGGTAAAATAGGATCTTTTTCAAGAATATTAACAATTGATTGCTTAGTTCGATAAATTCTACCTTGTAGATTTATTTCGACACCAATTGCTAACTTTCGCAAATCTTCATCTGTTGGTGAACCTTCAACTTGCACATAGTATGTTCTTTTATGCAGCCTTTTAGGTGAAAGCAAAAGGCTGTTCAAACGTCTGTCGTTTGTAATTATGAGCAAACCTTCGCTATCGTAATCAAGCCGTCCAACCGAATAAAAATTTTTGGGAAAACCGAAAATCGATAAATTTGCCTTTCCATCGCTTGAAGTGAATTGCGATAGAACTTGATAAGGTTTGTATATTACAAAATATTTCAAATTGCTCAAACGCCACACCATCTATCGCCTGCATCGCCAAGACCTGGCAAGATGTATTTATTCGAATTAAGTTCTCTATCTAATGCAGCAGAGATTATCTTCACGTCAGGAAATTCAGTTATAATTCGTTCAACACCTTCTGGAGCCGCTATTATTGTGCAAACTGTAAAGTCACTTGCCCCTTCAAGCTGCAGGCGATTTATTGCAGTGCAGACTGCGCCACCAGTGGCAATCATCATCTCCAATATTACAAATTTAGTTTGTTCGTGAAAATCAGCCTTAGAGAAATAATATTCGTTAATGCTGAAATCCTTTTCATCACGCGACAGTCCAATAAATGAAATTTTTGCAGTAGGCATCATAAATTGAAAAGCATCAAGCAATGCAAGCCCCGCTCGTAAAACAGGAACAAGCACTATGTCGCTTAATATTTCGCTGCCTGTATGCTTTTCAAGTGGTGTATCAATCTTCTTTTGATAAAGTGGCAATTCCGAAAAAGCCTCTATTGCAAGAAAATGCGAAATTACATTAGTTGAATACCTAAAATCAAAGTTGTTAGTGTTTTTGTTCCTTAAAATTGTCAGATGGTGCTCGATAATTGGATGTTTTAAAACCTTTATCATATATATTTTATTCCTCCTCTTCTTTCTCATCGTCCTTTGCTAAAACTTTTTCCAAATCAAGCAGTATTAAATGTCTGCCTTCTAGCTTTGCGATCGATGTGATGAAATCCGAGCTTATGCCGCTTACCATTGGTGGTGGTGGCTCAAGCACACTACTACTAATTCGTAAAACTTCGCTTACACTATCGACAATGAATCCAACAATTTTATTTTCTTCTTCTACAACGACGATGCGTGTATCTTTTGTGTACGGTGTTT
>DAIPLL010000020.1:0-15411 GCA_036769265.1 Kapaibacterium sp. (SeqCode) | reverse complement strand
TTACGGTGGTTATGGAAAAGCTGCAAGAAATTGGGAATGCTTCGACGCAATTGTTGAAACCTTAAAAAATATGAACGAAGATGAAACACTACTTGTGCAGTCAGGCAAACCCGTCGGTGTTGTAAAAACATACACAGCAGCTCCAAAAGTTATAATCGCTAATTCTAATCTCGTTCCAAAATGGGCTACTTGGGATGAGTTTCGTCGCTTAGACGAGCTCGGGTTGATAATGTACGGTCAGATGACAGCAGGTAGCTGGATTTATATCGGAACGCAGGGTATTTTGCAGGGAACTTACGAAACATTTGCCGAATGTGCCCGTCAGCATTTTGGCGGTGATCTTTTCGGCAGATTCCTCCTTACAGGCGGTATGGGAGGTATGGGCGGAGCTCAACCATTGGCTGCTACTTTTGCTGGTGCGGTTTCTATTACTGTCGAAATTGACGAATCCAGAATTGATAAACGCATACACGACGGCTATTGTGATCTAAAAGTTAATAGTCTTGATAAAGCTTTGGAATTAGTAGAGCAATATAAGAAAGAGAAAAAAGCTATTTCAATAGGTTTAATTGGCAATACCGCAGAAGTGCTCCCTGAAATTTTACGTCGTGGAATTATTCCAGATGTCGTTACAGACCAAACTGCAGCTCACGATCCGCTAAATGGTTATTATCCAGCAGGTTACACAAAAGCAGAAGCCGATGAATTACGTAAATCTAATCCACAAAAATATTTAGAAGAAGCTTACAAATCGATTGCGATACACGTTCAGGCAATGCTTGAATTCCAAAAACGTGGCTCCATTGTGTTTGATTATGGAAATAATATACGTGGTATTGCCAAAGAATATGGCAATATTCAAAATGCTTTCGATTTTCCGGGATTTGTTCCTGCATACATCAGACCACTTTTCTGCGATGGCAAAGGTCCATTTCGTTGGGTGGCTCTTTCTGGTGATCCTCGTGATATTCAAAAAACAGACGAAGCAATTATGGATACATTCCCAAACGACATAGCTTTGCACAGATGGATTAAAAACGCGCAACAGCGTGTTCGTTATCAAGCACTACCCTCGAGAATATGCTGGCTCGGATATGGCGACCGTATGAAAGCAGGCTTGCTTTTCAATGAACTGGTGAGGAATGGGTACGTGAGTGCCCCCATTGTTATTGGACGCGACCACTTGGATTGTGGTTCTGTTGCTTCACCTTATCGCGAAACTGAGTCTATGAGAGATGGTTCAGATGCAATTGCTGATTGGGTTTATCTGAACTTTGCATTGAATGCTATCGGAGGTGCTTCATGGGTTTCATTCCATCACGGCGGCGGTGTTGGTATGGGGCTGTCTCTACACGCTGGTATGGTTGTCGTTGCTGATGGCACAGAAGAAGCATCCGGACGCCTTTCGCGAGTTCTTACTTATGACCCGATGATGGGTATTCTTCGCCATTCTGATGCCGGTTATGAGCGTGCTATTGAAAATGCAAAGAAATTTAATATCAAAATACCAATGTTGCACATTAAATAAAGTTTTATAACAAATTGTCGATACAAAAATTGTAAATAATTTGTAACTTTAATGTAATGAATTAGTATATATTTGTAAGGAGGTGCAAAAAATAGAACTTTTTATTAAATTAAAAGTTACATTACACAGGTAAAAATAGTGGGAAGAAAGAAAAAAATTAATATTGATAAAACTGTCGAAAATGGCAATAAAAATCTTATTGCTGCAAATGAGCAGGTAGATGATAGAACTAATTCAAATTTAGCTGCTCAGATTGAACATTTGTTTAAAACTGATAGAAAGAAGTTCTTAGGCTTTATTCGTCAGCGAGTCCGTAGCCAAGAAGAAGCAGAAGATATTTTACAAGATGTTTTCACAAATGTTCTTGCTGCATCGGCAAATGTTCAGAAGCCAATTGAAAATATTGCTTCGTGGGTTTTTACTGCTGTTAGAAATAGAATTATTGATTCTTATAGAAAAAAGCGCGCAGAAACATTTACCGATATGCAAACCCAAGGTCAAGCTGACGAAGGTGTCGACTCATTTGAGAATTTCCTCGGCGATCTTTCAACAAGCCCCGAAAGCGATCTTATCCGTAAAACAATTTGGGAAGCTGTGCTTGAAGGATTGAACGAACTACCTGACGAACAAAAAGAAGTATTTATTAAAAATGAATTCGAAGGCATTTCTTTCCGTGAAATGTCAGAAGAAACTGGTGTCAATATTAACACACTCTTGGCTCGTAAAAGATATGCAGTACTTCACCTTCGTAAAAAATTAAAAGATTTGTATAAATCAGTAAACGATAATTGAATAGAATATTTTTATTAAAAAAGGTGCTTTAAGAGCACCTTTTTTATTTATGTTTTAATGTTCAATATTATTACGCTATTTTAGGTTTTTTGAATATATACTCAGCTTGTGATTTATTTAGCACAACATTTTCGTTTATTATAACTCTCTTTATATTTTTAAGATTAGGTATTTCGAACATAATAGGAAGCATAATCTCTTCAATTATGCCACGCAATGCGCGAGCACCTGTTTTCCGTTCACGAGCAAGCCTTACAATACTTCTAAGTGCGTCTTCAGTAAATTCAAGTTCAACATTGTCCAATTCAAGGAGTTTTTTATATTGCTTGATTATTGCATTTTTAGGCTCTGTGAGTATGTTCATCATAGCTTCGTCGGAAAGTTCCTCAAGTGGGGCAATAATTGGCAAACGCCCTGTAAGCTCAGGAATAAACCCAAATTTGACTAAGTCTTCTGGCTCAGTGTGTTTTATAAGTTCGAGTTTTTCTTCAACTTTTTCTGTTGCTTCAGCAAGAAAGCCCAAAGTTTGCTTTTGCATACGGCGAGCAATGATTTTCTCTATACCTTCGAAGGCACCTCCACATATAAATAAAATATTGCGTGTATCTAAATAAATCAATGATTGTTCAGGATGTTTTCGCCCACCTTTTGGTGGAATTCCAGCACGTGTGCCTTCCAGAATTTTCAAAAGTGCCTGCTGCACTCCTTCACCACTAACATCGCGTGTTATACTTGTTGATTCGCTTTTGCGGGCAATCTTATCAATCTCGTCTATGTAAACTATTCCTCGCTCAGCTGCTTTTATGTTGTAATCAGCATTTTGCACTAAATTAAGAAGCACTGTTTCAACATCATCGCCAACATATCCAGCTTCTGTTATAGTTGTGGCATCTGCGATTGCAAATGGAACATTTAAAATTTTAGCCAAAGTGCGAGCAAGTAAAGTTTTCCCTGTTCCAGTTGGTCCTATTAGCAAAATATTACTCTTTTCCAACTCTACATCGTTGTTGAATTCGTCTAAATTTAAACGTAATCTTTTATAGTGATTATATACTGCAACTGAAAGCACCTTCTTTGCATATTCCTGACCAATTACATATTCGTCTAACTTTGCTTTTATATCTGATGGTTTTGGGAGTTCTTCGCCCAAATAATTTGTTGATTCAAATTCGTTTCTTTTAATAATATGCATAGAAGTGCGAACGCATTCATCGCATATATAGACACCGTTCTGCCCTTCGATAATCGTTTTTACTACATACGAAGGTGCTCCACAGAAAGAACAGTTTACTTTGCTTTTAGATTTATTATTCGACATTTTTACAGAAAAAACTTACACAATACTACAAAATTACAAAAAATTTATATACTTTCATAAGCTATTTTCTTAATCAATTAGAAATATTAGAACTTGTGCGCTATCTAATTTTAAACGTGTTTTAAACCACATTTCAATTTTTTGAATTTCTTTTGATATTTTCTTACTATCTGATACTTTTAAAACTAATATATTGTATTTATTTGTGTCTTTTTCATCAAAAAAATTTGTTTCACTATAAGCTATGGAAATAATTTCAGGATAAAGTGATCTAATTTCAGTGATTATTTCACGTCCCAATTCTTTTTTGGTTATCATTGAGTCAAGAATTTTATCTTTTTCCTGAATAATCGCTTTTAATTTGTTTATTTCTGCTGTGTATTTATCATATTGATTGAGTGTTTTACTAATTTCTTCAAAAGAAAAACCTTGTTCAAAAATTATTTTGGCGTTTTCTAATTCAAAACTGCTTAAATTCTTTTTTATTTTTTCTTTTGTTTCGTCCGATAAAGTATTTCCTCCATAAGTTAGCTTAATAGTTTTATTGCTTTCATCAACTTCACTTTTTAATAAATAGCTACCTTCAATAATGTTTATAGTGTTTATAAATTTGTTTGAATTTTGGTTGAAACGTTCATTTTCTACTAATTTATAACCGAAATAAACACTTGGCATAGCTGTGATTAAAATGAGACCCCAAATAATTCGATTAATTTTTCTTTTTTGGTTTATCTCAATATTTGAGCGGATTGGAAATTTTAGAATTTTAGAGACCACAACAGAAGAAATAGCAATAAACACTGTGTTAATTGTAAAAAGATATAACGCACCAAAGAAAAAATTCATCTGAAATGTTGCTAAACCATATCCAGCCGTGCAAAGTGGTGGCATCAAAGCAGTCGCAATAGCTACTCCAGGTATCACATTTCCTTTCTTTTTGCTACTGATAGCAATAATTCCTGCCATACCACCAAATAATGCTATAAATACGTCGTATATCGTTGGGCTTGTACGTGCTAATAATTCAGATTGTGCAGTTGAAACTGGACTTATAGCAAAATACGCTGTTGATGTTATGAGACTGATTATAACGGCAAATGTAAAATGCTTTATTGATTTTTTTAATAATTCGAAATTATAAGTCGCAACGCTATAGCCCATCCCATTAATTGGTCCCATCAGTGGTGAAATTAACATCGCACCAATTATAACAGCAGTTGAGTTCATATTCAAACCAACTGACGCTACAAGTATTGCCAGCATCAAAATCCAAAGATTAGTACCTCGAAAAATACTATCTGTTTCAATAATGTTGTGAATAACTTCGTATTCATCTAGTTCATGTTGCAAATTGAAATATCTTAATAGTTTAGTTAACATTTTAAGAACCTTTTTTCAATAAACTTCTAATATCATTCACAAATCTAAATATATGTATAATTCTCAAATTTATGAGTTTCTTCGTTGTCATAAACATCAATATTGACAGTACAAAATAATATACAACATGGGAAAGAGGAATTAGATTTGGATTATGATTAATTCCAACAAAATAAAAAGCAACAAACCATAAAATTAATGCGGAAACCATAATCTTTACTGTTGTTTTTGGTTTATTAAATGCTATTAGAACCGAACCAAGTATAGTTACAGGCAATCCCAAAGCAACAAATGAAAGCAAATTAAACATTGGTATTGCCATATAGTATTTCTCAGGCAAAAACCAATTTATAAAAAGCTCAGTAAGTCCTAAATTTAATACAATAATTGAGCATAAATTAAAAAATAAAATATATGAAATTGATTTTGTTGTCATATCAAAAAGTGATTTGTAATCATTCTTTGCAATTTGACGCACAGCTGCTGGATAAATCAAACCATTTGCAGCATTTACAATTTCCTCAAATGCACGGAAAAGATTCTTCGCTAAATAGTATATGCCAACAACTTTTGTCTGAAAAAAATACTGAATTATATATATATCCAACTGCCGTGGCATAAGATGTAATGCACTTGTTATTGTATAAGGTATTGAAAAATCAACAATCTCTCTAAATTTAATATCACCTTTAAAACTCCAGGATAGATCTTTTCTAATGAGAATAATTGAAAAAACTGCACTAATTCCCATCCCAATTATATTTAAAAGGCTTAATGATTTAAAATCAAGATGTTTGATTATCAAAATATTATAAAAAGTAAGTACAGTCATTGTCCCAAAATATATTGCATTCGAAATAAACAAAAAGTTCATCTTTGTATCTCGATAAAAGATTTTTATTGCATAAGTTCTTGGAATGTTAAATATTGTTAAAATAACAAGATATTCGGTTACTTCTATCAATCGTGATTCTTTAAAGAAATAAGCTAATTCTTCTCCAAATAAAAGCAACATTAATGAGCATCCTAATGTGATAGTAATATGCACAATTGTAACTATTAAATTTAATTTCGTGCGATCGCTTTTACGTGTTCCAAATTGTATTAAGTTTTGAAGAGCAAATGCGTCGCTAATTATAAAAATCCAGTTCAAAATTGTTATAAGTAAGGCGAAAAGTCCCATTTCTTCCGGTTTCATTGCATTGAACTGGAAAATTGTTACCACGCCATAGCCAACAAACAGCATCTTATCAGCCACAGACCAAGTTACCTTATCTAAATGTTCTTTTAGTCTCATTTTTTATAGCGAGTTTTCCATAATCTTTCTAATCTCTCTTTTATTTGCCTTTCCTTACCTTGTTCTGTTGGTTCGTAAAACAAATGAAAAGTTTTGTACGGGAAATAGTTTTCCTCTACAAAATGGTTTTCATAATTATGCGGATATTTATAACCTTGAGCATAACCTTCTTGCTTCATTAATTTCGTTGGTGCATTCCTTAAATGTAAAGGAACAGATGTGTTCACACCGCTTTGAATTACTTGCATAGCTTTGTTTATTGCTAAATATGATGCATTTGATTTTGGTGCCGAAGCCAGATAAGTCGCCCCTTGTGCTAAATTTATTCTACATTCAGGCATCCCAATAAGATTAACTGCTTCGAAAACGCTCACAGCCAATGTTAAAGCAAATGGATCCGCATTGCCAATATCTTCACTCGCAAATATTACCATTCTGCGTGCGATAAATTTGGGATCTTCGCCTGCATCGAGCATCTTTGCAAGCCAAAAAATTGCTGCATCAGGATCAGATCCACGAAGCGATTTTATAAAAGCAGAAATCGTATCGTAATGATTCTCGCCCTTTTTATCATATTTTGCAATTTTTTTATTTATAGCTTTTTCAATTTCCTCTTTTGTAATAGTAATTTTTGAGTTCTCTTTGTTTGATTTAACAATAAGTTCAAGTAAATTCAAAAGATTGCGTGCATCTCCCCCAGATATGTTGATCATAAATTCTTTATCCACAATTTCAATCTTAAATTTACTTAATATCTCGTCCTCGCATATTGCTCTTTGAAGTATATTATCTAATGCCCTGGCATCAAGTTCATTCAAATGATATACATTGCAGCGACTAAGGAGTGCAGAGTTTACCTCGAACGATGGATTTTCAGTTGTTGCGCCAATCAATGTTACCAAGCCGCTTTCAACTGCGTGTAGTAGCGCATCCTGCTGATTTTTATCAAAACGATGTATTTCATCTATGAATAATATCGTATTTTTACCGCTTTTTTGATTAAATCTTGCTTTTTCTATTATTGCTCGAATTTCTTTCACTCCTGCTTCAACAGCAGAAATTCGAATGAATTCTGCTTTATATTGATGAGCAATAATATATGCAAGTGTTGTCTTTCCAGTTCCCGGTGGTCCCCAAAAAATCATCGAAACAAGCTCTTGGTTCTCGATTAATTTACGCAAGCTTGCTCCTTCTCCAATCAAGTGCTCTTGCCCGTAAAAATGACTAAGCTCTTTTGGACGCATTCTATCGGCAAGTGGTTTGGTTGATGATTGTACTTGCTTATGCTCAAATAATTCGTTCATTCTATTCTTTTTAGAAATAGTTATATTTCAAATTAGTAATTAATTGTGAATTAAAAAAGATGTTAAAGCTATAATCCGTAATAAATAAAAATGTTTGAGTAGGTCGAACACACACCTCCCAAACATTTTCCTAAAATAATTCTAAAAAATTATATCATTGCTTTTATTTCAGTTTCAATTTCGTCGAAAGAAACAACTTTTCTTTCGCCTGTTGCTCGCACTTTGATTTCAACTTTATTTTGTTCTAAATTTTTGGGTCCTACGATTACTTGTACTGGAAGACCAATCAAGTCAGCATCGTTAAACTTAACTCCCGGTGTTTCGTTGCGATCGTCGTAAAGTACTTCAAAGCCTTTTTTAACTAATCTATCGTATAATTCATCGGCATTTTGTGCAACTTCTGGAAATTTTTGCTGATTTACAGCAATGAGATGCAAATCAAATGGTGCAAGTGGTTTTCTCCATATTATACCTTTATCGTCGTGATTCTGTTCGATAAAGCAAGCCATAATTCGCTCTACACCGATGCCATAGCTACCCATTATAATTGGCTGTTCTTTACCGTTGCTATCGAGGAATTTTGCTTCAAGTGCTTCAGAATATTTTGTGCCAAGTTTGAAAATATGACCGAGTTCAATAGCTTTAACAATTTTCAAAGGTTTGCCACTAATAGGCGAAGGCTCCCCTTCACGGACTGTTCTTAAATCATAGAATTCTGTAATATATGGACAATCACGTTTGAAATCAATATTCTTGTAGTGATAACCATCTTCATTTGCACCGCTTATTAAGCCATTGGAATCTTTAAGTAAGTTATCGGCAATAATTCTGATATTTGTCTTCAAATTGATTGGACCAATTGAACCATGGTCAGCACCTGTGTATTTTATCAGTTCTTCACTTTCAGCTGGACGGAAAATACCAGTTCCAAGCACACTTTGAAGTTTGCTCTCATTTAGTTCATCATTGCCTCGCATAAAAATTAGCACGGGGTTATCTTCAACAATATAAACAACGCTCTTGGCGCAGCGTTCTTCTGGGAAGCCGAACTGCCCAACTAAATCGTCGATTGTTTTTGCATTAGGTGTTGGAAACTTTTCAAGTGGCAAATCTCCATCTATACGATCCACAGGTGGAACAGCTGAAGTTGCAATTTCTAAATTAGCCGCGTATCCATCATCCGCGATTGCGCATACGTCTTCGCCAGAGTTCGAAACCACCATAAACTCTTCACTCTGGCGTCCACCCATTGCACCAGATGAAGCTCCAACAACAAAAAACTTTATTCCACAACGCTCAAAAATTTTGCAATAGGCATCGTGATGCTTTTTATATGAAATATCGAGACCTTCCCAAGATGAATCAAGTGAATATGAATCCTTCATTATAAATTGACGTCCACGAAGAACTCCCGATTTAGGGCGTGCCTCGTTGCGAAATTTGGTTTGTATTTGATACCATATCTGTGGTAAATCACGATATGATTTTATGTGCTGTTTTGCATGGAATGTGATTATTTCCTCGTGTGTTGGAGCAAGCACCAAACCTTCACGATTTTTTATGTGGAACAAAACATCTCCCATTGCTTCGACACGCCCAGTCTGCTCCCAAATTTCAATAGGATTTAATGCTGGCAACAGAAATTCTTGCCCACCTATTGCATCCATTTCTTCACGCAATATTTGAATTATCTTTTTTACAACTCTAAATCCAAGCGGTAAAAATGAAAACACACCTGAAGCAAGTTGCCGCACAAGTCCTGTTCTTAACATTAATTGATGTGAAGGTATTTGAGCCTCCGAAGAATTTTCTTTCAATGTTGGTATAAATAACTGTGATTGTCTCATAGTTTATCCTTGATTAAATGTATTTTTCAAAAACAACAAAATTAAAACAATAAAAGATTATATTCAAATGCATAATTTGAAACTTTTATTTTTAGTTATACGTATTTAACAATTATCATAAGTTTATTTCAGGAGTTTTCTATGAAAAAAATAATGTTACTTTTTTTATTTGCAATAATTACAAGTTCATTATTTGCAAAAAGAGAAGCATTTGTGCCGTATTACTCGCATTCGCAATGGATGCCAGCAAGCGATGGTGCCTTTCGATATGGTAGCTATGGATTTATTAATCCTGCTACACTCGCAATGACAAATAGAAGCGAGTCCTTGCTTATGATTAACGATAAAAATAAAAATTTCGATAAACCTGATTATGGTATTTTTTCTGGTGCAAAAAATTTTGGTATGGGCTTTATTAGATACAATTACTCAGGAAAATCTTTCTATGATATACGTTATTCCTTAGGAATGGGGAATAGAACTTTCGGTTTGGGATATGGGTACACTGCAATCAGTGGTGATAATCCTCGTGCTTATCGACCGTCTTACATTATTGGTATGCTTTACCGTCCATTGCCATATATATCGGCTGGATACATCTATCGTGCAAATTTTGCAGGACTTCACGAAGAACACTTCGGCGAATTAGCTCTGCGTCCTATAAAAAATTATCCATTGACATTATTCCTCGATGCAGCTTCAAGCAATCTTGATGATTACAAGAAAGTTAATTGGAGTGCAGGTGTTAATTGGGAGATTGTAGATGGTATTAGAATTGGCGGTCGATATTTTTCTGATGAAAGATTATCTTTGGGATTTGATATTAGCTTTGGTTATATTGCTTTAGGTGCAGTTGTCTCATCTCCATCAACAGATGATTTCAGCAATTCAACAAACGCTTATTTAGTGAGATTTTCACCGCTCGATCGATCTATTATTTACGATCAATTTTTACGCAAGAAAAAAGTCGCTAAACTCGAACTTAAAGGTTCTCTTCAGCCTGAAAGCTCAATTATCTCATTAGTTTTACCCGTATTACTATCGTTTTATACAACAATTTACGATGTGCTAAACAAGCTTGAAGCATTGAAAAATGACCCAGAAATTAAAGAAATTTATTTGAATATTTCAGATTTTACAGCAAGCTATTCGGATATGTGGGAAATCCGCCAAAAATTAGCTGAAATTAAAGCTGCAGGCAAACGTTTAGTAATATTTTCGGAAAATTTCAACATTAGAAATTACCATTTTGCAACAGTTGCCGATGAAATAATTCTTGAGCCTATGGGCGAAGTCTCCTTAGAAGGTTTCTCCTCCAGCAGAAGCTACTATAAAAAGTTTATGGAAAAATATGGCATTGGTTTCGAAGAAATACGTTTGTTTAAATATAAATCAGCAGCCGAAAGCTTTTCAAGGACAGAATTTTCAGAAGGTGAAAAAGAACAAAAAGAGGCATTTATAAATGATTTATTTAATTTCGCTAAATCTGATATAATGACTACTCGAAATCTTTCTGAATCTGACTTTAATGAAATTTTAAACAGTCTTATTTGGATTGCTCCAAAAGCAAAAGAGAAAAAACTGGTAGATCGCCTTCATCGTTGGGATAAAATTGATACCTTAATTAAAAACTCAAATAAAGATTATGAAATTTCAAATGAGAAAATAAAATTTGAAGACTTCACACCAAATGATAATCGATGGAGTGAACAGGATAGAAAAATAGCTTTAGTTTATGCAGAAGGTGTTTGTGACTTAGAAACAGGTATATCTGGACGTAGGCTCTCCAAAGTGCTTTCCTCAGTTTTGGAATCAGATAAATACGAAGGAGTTATTTTGCGTGTGAATTCGCCAGGTGGTTCGGCATTTGCATCTGATTTGGTTGCCGAAGTTACCCGCCGATACAAAGGCAAAAAGCCAATAATTGTTTCGCAAGGCGCTGTTGCTGCGTCAGGTGGCTACTGGCTATCGATGGATGCTGATAAAATACTGGCAACACCTATAACAATTACTGGTTCCATTGGTGTAATTGCATCATATATTTACAACAAAGGATTGTTCGACAGTCTCGGTGTAACTTACGATGTTGTAAAACGCGGTCCGCATTCTGATTTGGGTAGCCCTATAACTCTTCCATTTATTGGTATTGGTTTGCCAGCTCGGAATTTTACAAACGATGAACTTAGTCAATTTAAAGGATTAATAAATGATTTTTATGGCGATTTTGTAAGCAAAGTTGCAAAAGGAAGAAATACCGATAGCTCAAAAATTGCCGAACTTGCACAAGGCAGAATTTACTCAGGCTTACGTGGCAAACAAATAGGGCTTGTCGATGAAATTGGTGGAATAGATAAAGCTATAGAATTAATAAAATCGGAAATTAAATTTAAGAAAAACGATGTTTTGAAAGTCGATGAATTTTGGCCCACCAGTAGATTGGAATTAAAAGATATTTTTGAAGCAAAAGCAAAACAAAATCAAATTAATATATTCCCAAAATCAATTGAAAATGATTTGAAATTCAGAATTAACAACAACGGCAAAATTTTACACATTTTACCCGCTGACTTCTATGATTTAATAAAGTAAAACGAAACTTACTATTAATTCGAAGAGCTGTTTTCGCAAAACAGCTCTTTTTTTTTAAAAAATATTTTTTTTAAAAAATAAAATAATTATAATTTAAAAACGACTATATAATAGAAATAAATACTAAATTATAATTATTCTAAATAAAATGAAAATTGAAGATATAAAAAATAAAATATTAAGCAAAGGGCTCAAAGCAACAGTTCAAAGAATTTACGTTTATAAAGCTTTGCTCGAATCACGCGAGCATCCAACAGCCGAAGACGTATTTAAAGCTGTTTCAAGTAGTTTGCCCACAATTTCATTGAGCACAATATATAACACACTTGAAACGTTATACGAGCATAGTTTAATAAATAAAGTTCAAACTGAAAACGGTATCGTTCGTTACGATGCTTATACAGAAACACATCACCATATTTATACAGAAAATGGCGAGATCATCGGTGATTATTATGACCCTGAGCTTGATAAAATTTTAAATGATTACTTTTCTCAAAAAAAAATCAACGATTTAGAAATAAAAGAAATCAAACTACAAATCAAATGTTCAACAAAAAATCAAAGGAGTTAGTTATGTCGAACCTTAATAAGATAGGATTGGATGCTCAAAAATCTCAAGAGTTAGTTGAGAAATTAAACGATTTGCTTTCAAACTACCACGTTTTCTATATGAATGTTCGTGGGTTCCATTGGAATATTCGTGGCGAGAAATTTTTCGAACTGCATTTGAAATTCGAAGAACTTTACGATAACTTAATTTTAAAAATTGATGAAATTGCCGAACGTATTCTTACATTGGGTGGCACGCCGTTGCATTCATTTACTGATTATTTAACAAAATCTGAAGTAAAAGAAACAAAAAATTTAACACAAGTTCATGATACAGTTTCATCTGTGCTAGAAAGTTTCAAAATAATACTAATTAAACAACGCTATATATTGAATCTTTCCGCAGAAGTTGGCGATGAAGGCACTAATGCACTAATGAGTGATTATATTCGTGAACAAGAAAAGCTTGTTTGGATGTATTCAGCATACTTAAATAATTAATTATTTTTCAAAATTTATTTATTAACAATTTTGGAGGTTTATATGTCAGAATTAAGAATGCCACTAATTGGCGAAAAATTCCCTGAAATGGAAGTTCAAACAACACTCGGTAAAATGAATTTACCAAAGGATTTGGATGGAAAGTGGTTTGTTGTTTTCAGTCATCCAGCTGATTTTACACCAGTTTGTACAACAGAGTTTGTTGCTTTTCAAAATCGCTACGAAGAATTTAAAAAACTAAATTGCGAATTAGTTGGTCTTTCAATAGATCAAGTGTTTTCTCATATCAAGTGGGTTGAATGGATTAAGAATAACTTGAACGTTGAAATTCAATTCCCTATAATTGCTGATGACGGTACAGTTGCAAAAATGCTCGGGATGCTTCATCCAGGTAAAGGGAAAAATACTGTCCGTGCAGTGTTCTTGGTTGATCCAACTGCTACAATCAGAGCAATTCTCTATTATCCACAAGAACTTGGTCGCAACTTTGATGAAATCCTTCGTATGGTTCGCGCTATTCAAGTTTCAGACAAAGAAAAAGTTGCTATTCCAGCAAATTGGCCAAATAATGAACTAATTGGTGATAAAGTAATCATTCCACCACCAACTGATTACAAAGCCGCAATGTACAAAAAAGAAAAATATGATAATTATGACTGGTGGTTTATGTATAAAGAAATAGAGCATAAGTAAACTTTTGCAGTTCATTAAAAATAAAAGTGGCGGGGTAGTATCCCGCCGCTTTTTTAGTTCTTGTGTATATCACGATGCATTATTCTTCTTGATTCTTTGAGTTTCTCATCATCCGGCAAAGAAAGTAGTCTTTGATTCAAATCTTTATCATTTTCATTTTGTAGTTGAGCCGCAACATAAGATATAACCTGTGGTGGGAATATATTATCACGCTCATACAATGCTCGATGTTGTAACAATTTTTCGCTCGATTCAACGCAACTTGTTGCAAGCTCTGGAAGCTCATTCTGAATACCAGATGAATGTATATTTGTGCTTACATAGCTGTTTTTTGCTATGTCAAGTGATTTCTCCTTGTTCGAGAGACCCCATTCAGCTGCAAGTGTAATACCTGAGAGCAAAAGATGAGCATTGCCGCTCCCATCCGGGCTTCGAATTTCTACTGTTTGACGATGCAAATGCTTGTCAATTGGCTCGACTTTACATTCATTTACAACAGAAGCCAAGTTGGATAAGTTGTTCCATCCTAATGGTACACGTATAAGAGCGCTTCTATTCATTTCGCTCCAGCAAACACGTGTAGGTGCTTCTTGATGCGGAACCAAACGTAAGTATGAAGCCGTTACCATATTGCCAAAGCCTGTCAAACTTGGTGCATAGTAACAAAGCCCGCCAATAAGCATTTTTGCTTCATCAGTTAATGTACCACTATCATCTGTCATTATGTTCTTGTTATCTTTCATTAACTGCAAGTGGAAATGCATACCATTGCCTGCGTGTCCAATTTCAAGTTTTGGAACAAATGTAGCTGAAAAACCGTGCTTGAATGCAACATTACGTATAATCCAACGTGATAGGACAATAATATCTCCTGTATCTTCAATTGGTGTAGGAAGAAATTCCACTTCAACTTGTTCCGCACTTTTACCGTTTAGTTCTGGATAATCGCTTTCTATGCGTTCCAGATAACCGACTTCGTAATGTGCATATTTAACGTTGCCTGAAATTTGAGCAATATAACGGACCATTTCATTTAGAACATGAGCGGATTTAATAAATGGCTCGGCTGCGTGATAGCCTCGTTGCTTTGGCATTGGATAAAGATAATTATTTGTTTGCCCGATTAAGTAAAATTCAAGCTCGCCTAATGCCCAAAGCTCAAGTCCAGTCTTATCTTTTAACAATTTGTGTGCTTTATGTAGAATGTTGTCAGGTGCGAAGTCAGCCCGCTCACCTTTCTTGTTTAAAAATCTACAAACAAAATCAATACTTTTGTTATCGAATGGATTTAAAAAAGCTGTTTTATAAACAGGCACAACATACATATCCGAAGAACCAGCATCGACAATCCCTTTAAATAAGGAAGAGCCATCCACACGTTCGCCTTCTGTTAGAATCATCTCAGCCTGACGCGTATTACAAATTGGTATACGTAATTCTTTTACCTTGCCATCAATACCAGTATAATGAAAAGTGATTCTCTCTAACTCTTTTTCTCTAATGATTTTGATTAAATCTTCACGAGTAAAATCTTTTGGTTCTTTGCCTAATAAAACTGAAATTGGATTACTCAGTGCAAAACTCTCAAATTTAACCGACATAATTTACTC
>DAIPLL010000122.1:0-4167 GCA_036769265.1 Kapaibacterium sp. (SeqCode) | reverse complement strand
AAATTGAAACTGATATATGGTTCAATTCCTAAGGTATAAAGCTTGCTCGATAAATAATGTTCGACTTCTGCTCGTTGAATTAGAAGAGTATTGTATGGTGGAACATTTTCCCGAAGTTCAGTATTTCCGATAATTTCTTTTGGTGTGAAAGTGCCATCAATTTGAGAGAAACCAAATTTTAAACCACCAACGAACTTATCACTTAGCTTTTTTTCAAAAAGTCCACCAATTGCAATACCTATCCCATTAGCGCTTTCAAATTTAGGGCAACAGTTGGCATATTTTTCATCTAATTTTGAAAAAGATGCTATGTGATTGTTAAAATTCAATCCAAAATAGCCACCTAAATGGAATAAAACCTTCTTCTCTTGTGCATTTGAAAAGCTAGTAAAGATAAAAATCAGGAATAAAACTTTTAAAAGTTTATTCATTTATATTTCCCTTATTTGTTTACAACAATCAGAGTTGTTACATAGCTTGTTGGCGTTGTTAGTTTAAGCAAATACACTCCGTTTGAAATATCTCTTATGTTGAGAATCAGTGATTTTTCTTTAGCTTCGTTGTGGGTTATAATAAAACTTGCAATTTCTTTTATTAAATTCCCATTTAAATTAAATAGTTCAAGTTTATGGTAACCAATTTCAAGTAATTTAAGCTTGATTTCTGCATCTTCTGTAATTGGAATGGGGGAAATAGTTATTCCCACAGGATTATTCTGAACTTCAAGCAAGCGATTGCCACCTTCGCGGCAAACCTTTATCGATAAATATCCATTTGTAGTTTCTATTCGCTGAACACGTTCGGTATCGAATTGCCCGATGCGGCTAAATTCAAGTGTCGTTGCTGTGTCGTTACCAAGAAGAACATCACCAACAAGTCTTGCAATTTCAACTTCTTTGTTTAATTCATTTAGATTAATATTATTTATTTGCAAGCCTAAAAGATATTTACCATTTACAATATATTTATACAAGATCTGCCCATTTTGCAATGTTTTTGGATAAAATAAAGCTCTATTGAAAGAGATTTCTAATGTATCAATTTTGTAATTTAAAAGAGTATCGTTCTCAACTTTAGCAAAAATTGGTATAGAGTGATTCTCCGTACGAGGGTCAATTAGCTCAATTCGAGGCAAACGCAGTGTCATAATACGTGGTGGTATCCCAGTACCTTCAAGCGAGACGTAGATGTTTTCCTCGCAATTTTTATATTTTGTTTGAATGATCAGTGTATCAATATATTTTATCAATTCAGTCGGTGTAAAGCTTATTGTAAATGTAATACTTTCGCCTGGTTGAAGAATATAACCCGTGTAGTCAGGTTTTATTTCGAAAATGTTTGGATAATTTCGAGGTGTATTTATACTTAAAATTTGAATAGGGAATAGCCCTTCATTCTTCAATGTAAATATTTGCTGCGTGAAAGTATTTATAACTCTATTGCCAAAATTTAAATTATCAGGCACAGCTATTGCAGTTGATCTTTTTTCTCCAATTAGATTTACAATTATAGTTGTGTCTTCGCCATTGCATTTTGCATCAAATTTAACGTAAGCTTGTTTATTGCCATTAGTGCTTAAAAGAGGAGTAAATGCAATAAGCATTTGAAAATCTTTACCTGGCTGTATATCTGCTGGTAAGGTGAGGCTCTGGCCACGAAATTCAAATAAATTTCTATCTACACCTTCAATCGTCCAAGAGTTTAGTGTGAATGCAGCATCACCCGTATTTGCAACTAAAATAGTTTTCACTGTATCTTCGCAGCCAGAAACAATTCCAAAATCAATAGGCGAATTCGTTGTTACACGCGAAAATAACTTGTTTAATACTAAATTTTCATTTGTTTCCCACTGACATTCCTCAAATGTAATATTGATTAATTCATTTGGATTAATTTTTTTATCCACTAAAATAGTTAAATTAACACTCAATGACTGATTAGGCTTAATTTCGCTTGTAGTTGGGTTAAATGTTCCCTGAACATTTAGATTTGCAAATTTGATGTTGCTTAAATTTAATGGCAATAAGCCTTTATTGTGTATTGAAAAGTTTGTATTAACTGTTTGCCCAACTGCAACGTTGCCTAAGTTTATCGGGTTCGGTATTATTTCAACGTTCAGAGTATCTTTTGTGCCTTTTATTTGCACTTTTATTTCTTCGCTCCCAGTCTCATCTGTGTAAATAGTTAATTCAGCTATGTGATTTCCTGGATAACCTTGTTCGAATTTGATTGTATAAAATACTGAATCATTTGGACTAAGTCCGATTGGTGTTTGTGGTTGGCTATGGATTTTAAAAGCTGGCGAACCTTTAATAGTTGCTGGCTTTGTAATGAAAAATCTTGCTGTCGAATTGGAGGGATTTTTAACGTAGATTGTATCAAATGCATTATCGCACAAATAAAGCGTATCGAAATCAATTAAATATTTTGACACAAAAACATTTGCCTGTATTCCCATGCCTTTCAGTGGAAGCAGTATATCATATTGGCAAGAGCTCACTGTTGAGATAGTGTTTGCCAACAACTGCCCGTTAATATTATTACTTTGGATAGTTGGAGCAAATCTTACGGTAATCTGTATTTCGTCGTTAGGATATAAAGTGTCTGGTATTGGCGGATTTATTCCTAAAATTATAAAATCACTTGAACCAATTTTATCAATAGATCGCAAATATACTTTTGTTTCACCTGTATTTTTAAGCCTTATCGTTTTTGTATTTGAATTTCCAATTCGTGTATCTGGGAATTCGCCTGAATCTAAAAAAGTAAGTTCTGCTTCCTTGGTGTTTAAAATGATCTCGAGCGAATCAATGATATTATCACATTCAAGTAATTTGTAATAAAAATAATATTTTGAAATACCTTTTGTATTTGCTAAAATTGTTAATTCAAATGTTGCAGTATCTAATGGTGTGATTTTTTTATTCCCAAGGATCAATGCACTTGAATTACTATTATTTGTGGATATTTGCTCTAAATTTAAAACTGTGTCGGTTGCATTTTGAACACTTGCCAAAATTTTGTAGGTTTCACCTAAACAAGCATTAATTGTGTATGATTTTACATTATTTAAGTTGATTTCGTGATTAAAAGGTGAAATGAATTTGTGCAAATTTGATGCTAAACGGAGCTCTTTAAGCGTAATATCAAACGCAATAGGGAATGGATTGCTGAGTTGTGTCCAATAATCATTATGTTCGATAAGTAAAGTGTCAACAACTTTAAGAGGTTGATTTTTATTGTATAAATATGTTATTATAATTTCAGTACTATCAAATGGTGGAACAACGACATTATTTACATTTGCAGAAATAAAACCACGCACTGAGTATGCACGGTTTAAAATCAAGTCAGCATCACCTAAATTGTGGATTTTAGCTTTAAAACTTACTTGTTGACCATCGCAAGCAAGTAATGTATCTGTAAAAAGTGTATCAGTGCAATGAAATTCAGGAATTTTCTCTAAAATCAGAACATTTGCGGCAGCTTGAGTCATTATAAAATCTGGTTCTGAACGGTATTCGTTTATTTTCTCAGGATTTGGAACACTCTGCATTGCAAGAAAATAATAGACCGAGTCTGTTCGGTCGAGCAACATTTGAAGTTCCCAAAAGATTTGACCCGATGGTATTGTGCCAACTTTCGTCCAAGGACGAGTTTCAGGTTTTAGCCATAGTTCAAGCGAGTCTTCAAATTTCTTAGTTCCAGTGATAGTAAATGTGACCAATGGCTTAATAAATTGCGTCGTATCAGTTGTCGGTCCTTGATAGTAAGTTTCAGCTACAGATGCAGCCCCACCAACAAAGACATTCCAAATTGGTGCATCGCGACGCACACGTCCCCAACCACCATATTGATTAGTTCCACCGCCTGCTTTACCACCTTCAATGAAAATAGATTGATCGCCACCATTATCAACAGCAATTTTTGCTGATGTAATAACTGCGCCTCCCGAACCACCACCGCCATTTGATGAATTCACACCATTTTGACCTTGGGCGCCTTTTGCAGATATTTTTACATTACGGATTTCAGGTGCATAAATCATCAAAGCTCCGCCACCACCGCCACCACTTCCAGAAAAATTACATCCAAACTGAGGATTGCCGCTTGCGCCTCCGCTCCCACCAGCAAGTGGGACAATCATCCTATTTCCAATTGCTTTGC